>JAPLHH010000039.1 GCA_026389735.1 Chloroflexota bacterium
CATTCTGGCGGAATCAATAGTGTTGGTACAATGGAGAAGGTAACCACTGAACGAACATAGGGATGTTTGTATGGATTCAACTATGGACATCTCTTCTTTTCCATTGAAATAAATAAATGTCACAAAATGAGTATAAGTGACCTGAGTACGTATTCCATCAGAAAGCGATATTCCAAGAACTCCTAACTTTACCGATTTTCAAAGGTCCGAGTGGACCTTCTCGAAATCGATAAATCCTTTGTCCACGTCGACGTGGATGAGCCTAACTCTTAGCCGGTCGCCCACATCGACGCCTTCGTAGCCATGGAGCAAGCGTCCTTCAATGGGTGGATGAAAGATGCGCACCCATGTTCCTTTGTCAGCGGCGCCCGTACAGATTGCGTCAGACTTCTCTCCGATCCTTGAAGAGAGCAGCATGGCCGCAGCCGATTTTGCAACGAGCCGCTCCACCTTGTTGGCATCATCTTCCTTCTCGGTGCAGTGCTTAGCCAATTCCACCAATTCAGCCTGGCTATAGGGCATCGGAGACCCACTCATGGTTGCCTTCAGGATGCGCTGAGTGATCAGATTCGGGAACCGGCGGTTGGGAGCCGTTGAGTGGGTGTAATCTTTGACGGCAAGGCCGAAGTGGCCGGGCGCCGCCCTATTCGGGAGTTCGACGACATATTCACCAGGGCCGAGCAATTTGATGACGCTGAGAGACAGATCGGGAAAACGGAGCGGGTCGGCTGCTTTCTGCTCGGTCAGGAAACGCGCAAGTGCCCTCGAATCAGGCTCCGGAGGAAGCTGGGAATTGTGCTGGGCCGCTATCTCGACGATCCTGTCCCACCGCTTGGGAGAACGGACCACGCGTCTCAAGGAGGGCACTTGTTTCCCGTGAAGAAAACGCGCCGTCACATCGTTTGCAGCAATCATGAAGTCCTCAATGATCTGCTTGGCTCGGTTCGTTTCATCCATGAACTTGGAAGCCCAAAACTATATTTTAGACGCTATTAGGATAGATAATCCTTCACCATTTCCAGCAATTCGCCCAGGTTAATGGGCTTGGACATGTAGTTATTAAACCCTGAGTGGATTATCCGCTCTTTATCCTCCGCCATGGCAAGGGCTGTCAGGGCGATGATCGGTATTTTATTAGTGGTTGAATCTGCCTTTATGATTCGTGCAGCCTCCAATCCGTCCATGCCCGACATCTGGATATCCATGAGTAGGAGATCGGGCTTTGCGCTCCTGGTCAATTCCACAGCTTGTTTTCCGTCTACCGCCTCGATCGTGGCATAGGAGATCCCCGAATGCACAGTTCCTACCATATACAACCTCTCTATCCAGCAACCATCTTTAGAAGGAATCAAATAATGAAACTAGAAGACATATTAATTGCTAGTTGATACTAATATAGCAAAAAAACAATCGTTTGTATACTACAACAAACCACAGTCAAATCCGAGCGCAAAGTCGAATATATTTCTTGGGTACCCATCTGCAGTGGAATCGAATAATATAAGTGTCTATGATTTTAGATTTCGAACTTAACAGCTAGTGCTCGTCTTTGTTTTAGTAGATCAATTATTGTACGGTACGATGGAGCTTGGGCCTCCCCCGCCTCCACCAGACAATAATATCGGGCTCTGGTATATGTCAGAGCCCGTTTAATTTCCGAGGAAGTCACTCAATAAGTATTTTGCCTGCTGGCTTGCTGATTACTTCTCCGATGATGGCTGCATCACGTACGCCGGCTTTTCGCAGCTTGGTTAGCAGTGATTCCGCCGCTTCAGAAGGCAGCGAGATTAATAGCCCGCCGGAGGTTTGAGGGTCGAAGAGAATGTCCCGGATGTAATCAGGTACGTTGGAGAACTCCACCAGTCTACCGTAAAATTCTCTGTTTCTGCCTAGGCCACCGGGGCAAAGTCCTTTCTTAGCAAATTCTCTTGCTTCTGTGAGTATGGGAACTGAGCCTGATTTGACTTTGATACCTACCTGGCTGTTCTGGGCTAGCTGGCAAGCATGACCAAGAAATCCGAAGCCAGTTATGTCAGTGCAGGCATGGGCTCCTACCTCTTGCATTAGTTCTGAGGCCTGTTTATTCAGAGTTGCCATGCACTTCGTCATCTTGGCTGTTGTCTCTTTTTCAGCCTTGCCTGCCTTCAGGGCAGTGCTTATGATTCCAGTGCCTAAGGGCTTAGTGAGTATAAGTTTGTCTCCCACTCTGGCTCCGGAATTGGTCACCAGGTGTTCAGGGTGCACCGTGCCGGTTACAGAAAGCCCATATTTTAGCTCGGCATCGTCTATGCTGTGTCCGCCCACCAGTGTCACGCCAGCTTCTTTCATCTTGTCTATCCCACCCTTGAGGATATCTTTCAGGACTGAGATGTCCAGTTTCTTTGTCGGGAAACAGACTACATTCATGGCGGTTAGAGGCTTGCCGCCCATAGCGTAGACATCACTCAGCGCGTTGGCGACAGCAATCTGGCCGAAATCGTAGGGGTCATCGACAATAGGCGTGAAGAAATCGATGGTCTGGATGATAGCCAGGTCATCGCTCAGCTTGTAAACGCCAGCATCATCCAGGCTTTCCATGCCTCGAATCACGTTCTTATCAGGTATTAAGGGCAAGCCGCATAAGGCTTTCTCTAGGTCACCCGGACCTAATTTGGAAGCTCAGCCAGCTCCGGTGACGCTTTCAGTCAGGCGGGGTGGTATCTTTTTGTCCATTTGTGCGTATTGTAGCATTGGCAAAGCTGTGAGGCAAAGTGGCGGGTCTGAAGACCTGCCACTACGTTTGCTGTCATTGCGAGTCCTTTGCTACTGTCATTCTGAGGGAGCGAAGCGACCGAAGAATCTAACTCATGTGAAGTTTCGTGAAGAGTCTATAAGAGATTCTTCGCTTCGCTCAGAATGACAAGCTGTATAAACAGCTGGTTTTGAAACTGGCTCTGGGTATAGTAGAATATCTTTGCATTATGGAGAATGAGCTTCGCCGTCTTCCCAGTGTGGATAGGGTGATTTCCGAGGAGCGAATCAAACAGCTTCGGGAAGTCTATCCGCATAGCTTAGTTGTGGACCTGGTTCGCCAACGCCTTGAGCAAGGCCGCCTGGCTATCACGCGTGGCAGTCCATGTCCTTCTTTGGATGAGATTGTGGACACTATTTGCTCTCGGCTACAGACGCTGGCACAATCCAGTCTGCGCCCGGTTATCAATGCCAGCGGTGTGATACTTCATACCAACTTGGGTCGGGCGCCGCTCAGCAAAGAGGCGACAATGGCTATGGAACTCGTTGCCACCGGCTATTGCAACCTGGAGTTTGACCTTGATAGTGGGGCACGAGGCTCTCGGAATGTTCATATCGAACAGCTTCTGTGTCAGTTGACCGGAGCCGAGGCAGCCCTGGTAGTAAATAACAACGCTTCTGCTGTGCTACTGGCTCTCACTGCTTTGGCCAAAAGAAAAGAGGTGATTGTCTCCCGAGGTCAGGCTGTGGAGATCGGCGGCGGCTTTCGTATCCCTGATGTGATGAGACAGAGCGGGGCAAAGCTGGTAGAGGTTGGCACTACGAACTGTACCTATATCTATGATTATGAGCAAGCCATTAGCCCGCGTACGGCAGCTCTCTTGCGTGTTCATGCCAGCAATTTCAGGGTGGAAGGTTTCACTTATTCTGTTACCCTTGAGGAGATGGTGGCGTTTGGCAACGAACATGGCCTCCCTGTATTCGATGACCTGGGCAGCGGTTGTTTTCTAGACACAACCGCGTTTGGGCTTGCTCCAGAGCCGATGGTGCAGCAGAGCATTGCGCTTGGTGTTGGCCTGGCTTTCTTCTCCGGGGACAAGCTTGTGGGCGGTCCTCAAGCCGGGATTATCGTCGGTAAGAAGGTCCTCATTGACAAGCTAAAAAAACATCCCCTGGCGCGGGCGCTCCGCATTGACAAAATAAGACTGGCTGGGTTAGCTGCCACATTGGTTCCTTACCTGAAAGGCGAAGCGTTGGAGAAGATTCCGGTGTGGCGTATGATTTCGATGTCTCTGGATGACGTTGAGAGGCGTGCCAGACTTTGGGCACAGGCTCTCGGTGACTTGGCTCAAGTGATTGAAGGTGAGACAATGATTGGCGGCGGCAGCTTGCCGGGGAGCACACTTTCCACTAGACTTGTTGCCATTAGTGGGAAGGGCGGACAAAGAAACTTAGCCCAGTCCTTGGCTCAAAGGCTGCGGCATAATGAGCCAGCGGTTATCGGGCGCATCAGCGGCGATGTTCTGCTCCTCGACCCAAGGTCTGTTCTTCCTGAAGAGGATGACGTCGTGCTGAGGGCGCTGAGCAACGCAGTTGCTGGCTTGAAGCAGTGATAATGTAATCTACGCCTCCACTTTAGCTGCGAGTCGAATAACGAAAGCATTTATCTAGCGCTCTGAATGGGTGTGCAGGAGAAGCAAACTGGGATGTTTGTTATAGGTACTGCTGGTCACATAGACCATGGGAAATCGGTTTTGATACAGGCATTGACCGGAATAGACCCTGACCGACTTCCAGAAGAAAAAGAACGTGGCATGACCATTGACCTGGGTTTTGCCTGGATGAAATTACCCAGTGGGCAGGAAGTTGGGATTGTTGATGTCCCCGGGCATGAGCGTTTCGTTAAGAATATGCTGGCTGGTGTAGGTGGCATCGATTTAGCCTTGCTTATCGTTGCTGCTGATGAGGGGATAATGCCCCAGACCAGAGAGCATTTAGCTATACTCGACTTACTTGACATAAGAAAAGGTATTGTGGTTATCACCAAGAAGGACCTGGTTGATGAAGAATTGTTGAGCCTGGTCAGGCTTGAGGTTGAGGAATTGATAAAGTCGACGGCTCTGGCTGAAGCTTCCACTGTTGCTGTATCTGTGGTGACTGGTGAGGGGCTGCCAGACCTGGTCTCAACTATCGACCGGATTTTAATATCTGCTGAGCCAAGGAAGGATATCGGCAGGCCTAGGCTTATAATAGACCGTGCCTTCACTATAGCTGGCTCCGGCACTGTAGTCACTGGAACATTGGTTGATGGCTCGCTATCGGTAGGGCAGGAAGTTGAGATGGTTCCTTCGGGACTGAAAGCCAGGCTGCGAGGACTGCAAACTCACAAGGCTCGCATTGATGTCGCTAAACCGGGCAGTCGTGTAGCAGCCAATTTAGCTGGAGTGGCTATTTCTCAATTGGAGCGTGGTGATGTGCTCACCTCTCCAGGCTGGTTAGTGCCGACAGCGAGAGTAGATGTAAAGCTTCGCATGCTTTCAGACCTCAAACATTCTCTGCGTCATGGCGCTGCCGTCAGCTTTTTCACAGGCACTGCCGAGGTGATGGCTAAAGTTCACCTGCTGGAGAAAGAAAAACTAGATTCTAGAGATATTTCCTGGGCTCAGCTCGCCTTGGCTAAACCAGTGGCATTGGTTAAAGGTGACCATTTCATTATCCGTTCACCTATGGATACCTTGGGAGGTGGTCAGATTGTTAATTCGCACGCCCCGAGACATCGCCGGTTCCGCCCGGCAATCATCCAAGCTCTGAAGATTAGGGGGGAGGGTGCAATAGAAGATGTTATAGTTGCTACTCTGGAGGCGAATCAACCCTTGGAATTGGAGAAGCTGGTAGTTCAGTGTGATCTGGCGGCTGATGAAGCCCATGGGGTTGTTGATGAGCTTATTAAAAAAGGAAAGGTGGTGGCAGTAGGTCAGGGGGAGCATAGCCTTCTTTTTACCAGTTCTGGTTGGGGACGATTGGCTAAAAAAACAGAAGCTGCAGTAGAGAGCTATCATCGAAAATTCCCGGCTCGGTTGGGAATGCCCAAGGGTGAACTGAGCAGCAAAGTCGGCCTACCGCCACATTCACCTGCATTACAGAGGCTTTTCGATGATGGCATTCTGGTCGAAGAGGGAGCAGCCGTCCGTCTCGCTTCTTACCGAGTTCAACTTTCTCAGCAGCAGCAGGCAAAGATTGATGTCTTCCTTCATGCTCTGAACCAGAATCCTTATTCTCCACCCGGTGATATAACGCTCGGTCGCGTCGGCGACGAGCGGGTCCTGAGATAACTAATCCTGTTTTATCAGTTGGCTGGTGTCCTCGTAGAAGTACCAGGAACCATTATATTCTGGGTTTATCGGGCAGGTTTTGACCACGCTCCATATCCCATTACCTAGATATTTAGCAGTAAAAGTTGGTTCGGCATCCTCATACTGAGGACAATTCGGGCTAACTCAGCCGGTTCGCCTGGTGTGCAGTCTACAATCAGGGCTTAGATTCTTTGCTGCAGCTATGACCTGGTCAGTAGTGTAGCGAGGTAAATCAATAGCTGGTTTTGGTGTAGGCTGGGCGTCTGTACTGGGTGGTGTTGAAGGCGGGGATTGTCCACCAAAGATAAAGCTGCCGCCAAACCAGTTAGATGGTTCCCCTTGCGGACCTGTGCTAATAGCGTAGAGGATTGCTACGATGAAGATTATAATAGCTATAAGGATAAGATAGCGGCCAACCTGACCTATAGGCTGTGGTATCGCCTTTTTCCTTTTTGGTTTTTCTTCTTGACGGGTTCTTCTGACTTTCTTAGCTGAAGGCTTTGCCAACTGTGTTTGCTGGTATAGCTTTCCACCGCAATTGGCGCAAAACCCGGATAGGGTTTCAGCAGCAGCACCGCAGTGGCCACATCTATATTCGAACCGTTCACCACAAGTGCTGCAGAACTGTTGACCCACAGGGATTTGAGCGCCACATTTTGGACATGGGAACGCTGGCTGCAACTTATGCTCCGGCTCTCCTTCTATAGGTGCTAACGTGTTGTCTAAGTCTGGAGCATTGTCATCCATAGAATCAATTATATACCTACCCGAACTGAAATAGAACATCATGTGGATTCCTTTGCAGCTGAACATAGCCACAAACGTATAACTTCACCCTCACTTAGCCTCTCCCGTCGAGGGAGAGGGAAAGGAGCTACAGCACAGATAAATCTGGTACTTAGGTCATCTCTAGTCTGTGGTACACAAGTGTCTCTCTGAAACAGTACCAATTCATCATGCTTTGCCGATTGCGTTGTGTGACAATAAGGTGTAGATGACAAGTCAAAGTGGGACAACACTTTATGGCAAGGAGGGTGAAATGAGCAACAGTAAAAGATTCTTGGCTATCCTTAGTGGTGATAAGAAATTGTTAGGGATGTTCGGTGGCATTGTTCTTGACGTTGCTGTTCTTGTGGCTATTCTAGTTACGGCCTGTGTTTGGTTTTTGCCATAACCACCAAATACCGGTAAGTTCGGAGCTACAGAATGGGCAAAGAACTTATCAGTGTCATCGGCGGCTTCTTATTCGTAGTTCTGCTTTTATGGGCTTGTGCCTGGTATTTACTGTGATGCCCTGTTTAAGCCAGGAATGCTAGCTGCTTTATTACCCTGTGTCCTCGAAAGCAAAAGCCCGCCTCAGAATATCCTGTAACTCTGCTGCAGTTGTACCCGCATAAGTCCCCTCTCTAAGATTGTTTGATAATCCCAGCTTGTCATTGCGAGCGAAGCGTGGCAATCTCACTAATTTCTCATTATCTGGGATTGCTTCGTCGCTGGCGCTCCTCGCAATGACAATAGGCATTCTCCTCTCTTACGCTTGCCGTTGGCTGGGTGTTAAGCAAAAAGGTGGCGGGAGCGTATGGGGGTCGAACCCACCGGAGGCATTTTTGATGCCTCCCGACGGATTTGAAGTCCGCGAAGCCCACCGGGACTCAAACGCTCCCTCGACTGCGTCTTAACTCCGCTTAAAGCAGGCCATTCCTTCTTGCCAAGTCAGGCTATATAACATCATACCAGATTCGCATTGAACAATGAAGAAACTGTGCTAGTCCGGTATGGGGGTGGAAGTTGTAGGGATAGACCTTTAGGTCTGTCCGCTTTGGACACGGGCTGTCTGAAAATGTAGCCCCGACCCTTTAGGGTCAGGCTCCCGAGGCTAAAGCCTCGGGGTTACATCGTCTGAGAATCAAATTTGCTATAATTGCGATACATTTATACTTAGCCCAGGGTTTTGTGAGAAATAAACATGGGTGAACTAGCATCCCATTCTGAAAGGGGTTCATCAATCCGGTTAAAAAAGGCACGGCATATGCAAGCTATGAGAAAGGCCTTTAATGTGGTCAGGAAAAGACAACGGGCAAATATTTGCAGGATACCAGACCTCGAAGTCCGGAAGAAAAGGCTCAGGCAAGCTCGGGAGAAAGCTATCGGTAACGAGGCACTTCTCAAACAGGCGATAGAGAATCTGAGACAAAACGGTATAAAGGTATACAGGGTGGATAGCCGGGAGGAAGCAATATCGCTGGTTATCAGTGAGATAGACGATAGCAGGCTGGTGGTCAAATCGAAGTCAAATTTGACTAAGGAAATCGGATTAACTGAGGCTTTAGAAGCAGCGGTCATCGAGGTCATAGAAACTGACATCGGCGACAGGATAATTCAGCTTTGCGGTGATGTGCCATCGCATCCTACAGGCCCAGCCAGTCACCTCACCAGGTATGATATAGCTAAAATCCTCTCTGCTCATTTAGGCAAAACAGTAAAACCGACTGCCCGGGCGATAGTCGAGTCAATTAGAGATGAGATATCTGCATATATAAACAAGGCTACAATCGGCATCACCGGGGCCAATGCTATTGCTGCCGAAGACGGAGCTATTCTGCTGCTGCATAATGAGGGCAATATCATTCAGGTGGCAATGCGCCCAGAGAAACATATCGTTCTGGCCGGAATAGACAAGATATACGCGGGCATTGAAGAGGCTCTGAATATGTTAAAGCTCCAGACATTCTATGCCACCGGCGCTTTGGCGACCTCATTCCTAAACATAATCGCCGGCTCAAGCCAGACTGCTGATATCGAAAAACAGCTAATCAAGGGTGTTCACGGCCCTAAGGAGATATGTCTAATTCTAGTGGATAATCACAGGAGCGACATAGCCAGAAGCGAATATAAAGAGTTGCTCTATTGCATAGGCTGCGGTCAATGTCTGCTAGTCTGTCCGGCCTATAGCGTTTACGGTAACAGATTTGGCGTTGATAGCCAGCTAGGCGGGAGGGGGTTAGTTTATTCTGTTCTGAGCCTGGAAGCCACTGTCAAGGCTGATGACGGGCTTGACCTGTGTCTTACTTGCAGAAAGTGTCAGCAGCACTGCCCCTTAGCTATAGGCATCCCCTCAATGATCAACAAGTTGCGTTTGGAAAAGCGTACTAAGGTACTGGAGCCTCATTTACAGACCGCCTATGATTTTGTGCGTGCTCACATAGAGTGGGTGGGTAGCGCCATACATCTGGAGGCCTTGTTGCTGATTGCGAGGCTGCTGCGGCTTTCGGCCGGTGATTGATAACCTCTGACTCTCCTTGGCGGTTAATCCTTGCTGATGGGCAGCTCTATCACAAAGGTAGCTCTTTTATACGGGCAATCCTCGCGCTTGTCAAGCCAGCTATGATATTGGGCATCAGGACATTTAACGTAGTGACATAGTTTTATGATTGTTGTACAATCGAGCTTAGGGTAGAGAGAAAGCAGGAGTCGGGTAAATGGAGTTATACGTCTTAACTCAATCTGGTAGGAAGGCAATACCGGTGCTCAGGAAGGTGGGTGATGAGGTCGAAGCAAACATGCTTGAGTATCTGGGCATGGCGGAGGGGGCAACGGTGGAACAAGTTGCTGATGCAATGAAACTGGATGAGAAGACAGCCTACGATAAGCTGAGGTCGTTCAGTGCTAATAGATGGGCTTGGCGCAAGACAACTAAGCTGGCGAGATTCTAATCTGGCAGGAGAATCAGTTTTTCGTGCTAAGGAAGATTGTGATGCAAGGAGTATGCAGATGATGTTGAGGAAGCGTTGTCCTTATTGTCGTGGGCAAGGCGCAGCACCAGGTCCGGAAGGGCCTTCTGCACCTGAGCCGTGCCCGGTGTGCAACCAAAGAGGTTATAATCTGGTGCCGAGTGATGCCGGGCTGTGTTCCTGCTGTCAAGGTAGCGGGCGTGTGCCTGCTGGCGGTGAGAGCTGGAGGCCATGCCCTGATTGCGGTGGTATCGGCTCAAGGTGGTGATGATTCTGGCGGGTTTATAAAGAGTGTCGCTTATGGCAGAAGTGAAGATATTGTGTTGGAACGTTAATGGAATCAGAGCGGTAAGAGGTAGAGGGTTTCTGGAGTGGCTGTATAAAGAATCTCCAGACATTCTTTGTCTTCAGGAGACGAAGGCGCATCCTGAACAGCTTGATGAAGAGCTGCGTCAGCCACAAGGATATCACGCATACTGGAATTACCCGGAAAGAAAAGGCTATAGCGGTGTTGCCACATTCACAAAGACGAAGCCTGTCGCTGTGAAATATGGCTTTGAAGGCGCGGGGTTCGATTTGGAAGGGAGGGTCATAATAACCGAATATGCTGATTTCCTTCTAATGAATGTGTATTTCCCGAATGGGAAAATGGGTGAGGAACGGTTGAAGTATAAGATGGATTTTTACGAGGCTTTTCTCCAGTTTGCTGATTCTCTCAAGGCAGTGGGAACTAAGCTGGTTGTCTGTGGCGATTTCAACACAGCTCATAAGGAAATAGATTTGGCCAGGCCGAAAGAGAATGCGAACATCTCAGGTTTTTTGCCCATTGAAAGAGCCTGGCTGGACAAGTTTGTGGCTCATGGTTATATCGATGCCTTTCGTCGCTTCAACAAAGGGCCGAACAATTATACATGGTGGGACATGAAAACGAGGGCTAGGGAAAGAAATGTAGGCTGGAGAATCGATTACTTTTTTGTAACAGAGAATCTATTGCCAATGGTTTCAAATGCCTTCATAATGTCCGAAGTGATGGGTTCAGATCATTGCCCGGTCGGGATTATACTAAAGGCGGCATGATGAAAGGAGGTAAGCAATGAAACTAAGAGGTGGTATCATTAGGCCCATCACAAGCCTGGATGCCTTCTTCACCAACACCTCCTCCACCGCAGAAATATTAAGCACAAAGCGATTCGAACTTGCAGTGCCCACGAAGGCAATGCAGATAGTCCCTCGTCGATAGCTTACAAGAATCTCCGATAGACTGTGCCTTGTGCTAAATGTGTTCTGTCTTGTAAAGGCTGTGGATAGCCAGGCTAGTGACAATCACCCGTCGATACAGACAGTCTGGCCAGTGATAAACGATGATTGTCAGCACCTTTCTATCTTGCTTAAGTCGTCAATGTTCCCCCATCAACGACAATGGTTACTCCGGTAACGTAGCTAGACGCATCAGACGCCAGATAAATCATGGCCCCGACGATTTCATCGGGGTCACCTATGCGCCCCATCGGCACTCTCTGTAGAAACTCTTCTTTATACTCTGGCACTGCCTCAAAGATAGAGTCGCCAAGGCGTGTGTGTATGTGACCGGGAGCTATGGCATTTACCCTTATATTATATTTTGCCCATTCTTGGGCCATAATCCTGGTTGCCATTATCACAGCAGCTTTGCTGATTGAATATACACCGATATTTGGTTCATGCCTGAAGCCAGTTACTGATGAAACGTTGATAATCGTGCCGCCGCCGTACTCTTTCATCACCCTGGCCACAGCTTGGCTGAGAAATACCACCCCTTTCAGGTTTAGATTAATGATTGAATCCCAGAGCCGTTCCTCTAAATCCAGCATCGGACTTATGGCTGGGCTTGTACCGGCATTGTTCACCAAGATGTCAATTTTGCCGAACTCCTTGTAAACCGTATCGACCAGGCTCTTTATTTCTTCTAACCTACCTACATGCGCTGACACGGTAGGGCTTTTCTTCCCAATCCTCTTATTTCAGCAGCCACCTGCTCCAGGTCGGGGAGCTTACGGCTAGCAATCGCAACGTCTGCACCGGCGCTGGCAAACCCGAGAGCGGTGGCTTTACCGATGCCACGGCTGCCTCCAGTTACCAGAGCCACTTTACCCTTCAAAGAGAAATCAGGTCTTGTCATTTGTTCACCTCGCTTGTAGATTTACAGAACGCCCTTTCTAGATCTGGTTAGGTCATCAAGAGCCATTATTGGAGGTTATCAGAACAAGAATAGGCTGGCGCTGCCAAACGATTGTAGCAATTTCAGCTCAAGAGGGCAATTGCTATTGCAGGATATACTGCAAGTAGATACCGGGGTAGCTCTTAGGTAGATAGCCGAAGCCTTACAGGCCACCTTCAGTCCAGCTTGTGTCAGGTGGACTCTATTTGACAACCATGGTGAGGTTGAATGTCCATTCTCCCTTCTCACCGCCTTCCCACGGCCTGCCGTATTCCACAGATAGTGTGCTCGTGCCTTTTTTGAGCGCTTTAAAAGTCCATACTTCTTTGCCCGGAGCTCCTACGATGCCCTCGGCTTCAGGAGACACGAACTCGTGGCCTGTTTGTTGTAATACTGTTTGGTCGCTGATTTGCGCTGATTCTGACCACTTGAAGCCTGTTGTAGCATTGGAGCACAGGGTCACTGTGAATGAGTCTCCGACGGCAGCGGATACTTCTTTGCTGATGTGTTTTTGCTGCATGAAGTCATCGCAGGAAACCTCTATGGATGTTCCCGTGGAGCAGGATGCAAGCCACAACGATAGAGTGAGCAAGGCGAATACCGGGATTGTTCTTAGCTTCATTCTCGCTTTACCTCCATACTTTCATTTGGTCTGTCGTCACTTTGTTATATTATAACGCAGATAAAATCGCTTTGTTTAGTTACGTATTCTTGACCGGTTTCCCCTTCCAGTTTACCGGATTGTAATTATATATTCAGCTAACTGAAATAGAATAAGTGGTGCATTTTTAACTTCTACTGCGTCTGCGAACCTGTAATATCCGGTCATAAGCGATGGAGAACCAAAAGAGGAGGTAAAAAAGATGAGAAGCCGGCGCTGGTCACTGCGCCGGCTTCTCCATGAGTATAGGGGGGGGCAATGAGTTGCCCAATTAGTAAAACGCTGGAAATGACCAGAAGTTTAGTCTATGTAAGGCTGAGAGCGGAAAATTTGAAAATTTTTTGCAGTGCAGCCTATGGCACAAGATGCACTAGAGAACACTAACGATTAGGCCATGCCTGGGTTGTCTTGAACTTAGAGTACAAAAGAAGAAGGAAACAAAAGAGAAGGTAAAAGAAGGTGAGGCATAAGTCTTTAAGGCAATTAGCTAGGGAGTTGGGAGTTAGTCATCCCTACTTATATCAAATAAGGTATGGTAACAGGTCAGCCAGTGCTAATTTGTTAAGCAAACCGCACTTGGAAATGCTACAATGTTGGCTGATTTCCTATCTGGGGAAGTGTCGGAACTGGCAGACGAGCATGACTTAGGATCATGTGCCGCAAGGCGTAGGGGTTCGAGTCCCCTCTTCCCCATTGAAGATAGAGAGCAGTCAGGCGCCAATAGTATAAAAATCGAAATTTTAGCTTAGCTGTGACCTTGGTACTATTGACATTTTACTCGTGATGGTTTATTGTGTATCGTTAAGGAGGTAAGAGATGCAAGCATACTGCATGAAGTGCCGCACTAAGAGGGAAATGAAGGATGCCAGAAACATAAGGATGAAGAATGGCAAGCCAGCAACTCAGGGTGTATGCCCCGTGTGCGGGACCAAGATGTTCAGAATAGGTAAGAGCTGAAGTTGTAGGTAGTTGGGACTTCTGAAGGGCTGGGTGTCTTTAATATAGATGCCCAGTCCTTCAGTATTAAATTCGGCTGCCTGACAGGCTACTTGCTACGGGGTTGGTGTAGCCATGGGGAGACCCTCGTGGCTCGTGGAACTCATTAAGTTGGGTTTTCCGGGCCGCTTCCTTTTTGCTAAGTTGACCAAGGTGCCGATAATTGGCAAAGCCCTTGACCACTGGCTCTTCGAGGGCGACAATTTAATCTATCTGCCCAATGACCGAGTGATTCGGATAAACAAGCCGGTCAGTGTGCCAGACCAGATGGTATTACCCTCTCAGGTGGTGGAGCATTTTATTGAGAAAGCCAATTATCATTGGGTTATGAATACCTGCATCTGCCGCGATGCCTCTAAGTGTAAAGATTACCCGGTTGCTCTGGGGTGTCTTTTTCTTGGAGAAGCGGCATTGGGCATCAATCCGAAGCTGGGACGGCGCGTGACGAGGGAGGAGGCGCATGACCATGTGAAACGTTGCCGTGAAGCTGGTCTGGTTCATCTGGTCGGCCGCAACAAGCTGGATTCAATCTGGCTCGGTGTTGGTCCGGGTAACAAGCTTCTCACCATCTGCAACTGCTGCCCTTGCTGTTGTTTGTGGCGGATACTGCCGCACATTGCTCCTCAAATTGGCGACAAGACTACGAAGATGCCGGGCGTTGTCATAACGGTTACCGAGCAGTGTGTGGGCTGCGGAACTTGTACTCAGGGCGTGTGCTTTGTCGATGCCATCCGTCTGGTTGACAATCGTCCTGTTAGAAGTGATGCCTGTCGGGGCTGTGGTCGGTGTGTTGATGTCTGTCCCCAGGGAGCCATTGAAATCTCAATTGGCGATGGGCAAGTTGTAGAAAAGACTATTGACCGCCTGTCTCCGCTAGTTGATGTTTCGTGATGGTGGGCCATTGTGGACTCGAACCACAGACCCCGGTCTTATCAGGACCGTGCTCTAACCAACTGAGCTAATGGCCCCACCGAAGAAGTATAGCTTTTGCCACGAGCGAGTGTCAAGGCTATGGCGGGGCTTTGGAATCAATTTATTATACTCGATTTGTTACTATCGCTGCTCTCACTGTTTTGTTGACTTTGCGACTCTCAAGAGTTTATTATACAGGACGACTATATCTAGAAAGGGGACAAATAATGGCAAGAGAGATCGTTGTGAGCCCGATGCCGGGGCTAATAAAAAGTGTTTATGTCGCTGTGGATGACAAAGTCAACGAAGGTGACACTTTGTGCATACTGGAGGCTATGAAGATGGAGAACCCCATAGCGGCTCCGGCAAGTGGCAAAATCAGCGAAGTAAATGTCTCCAGTGGTCAGTCC
This sequence comes from Chloroflexota bacterium, assembly GCA_026389735.1. The sequence continues at coordinate 14,991 of JAPLHH010000039.1, forward strand.
GTGAAGCGCGGGGACATGTTGATCGTAATAGAGACTTGAGACGTTGTATGAGGTAGGGAAATGGGTATGAAATCGGGCCTGGAAGAACTTCATAGGCGCAGGCAGAAGGCACTCTGGATGGGGGGCAAAGCCAAAATAGGCAGGCAGCACGGGCGTGGTCACTTGACTGCTCGGAGAGGATAGATAAGCTGCTCGGCCCGGGAACTTTCTTAGAGATGGGCATCTTAAATAAGTCCGACATTTCTGGCATGGATTAACTTCCTAGCTGGTTTTAGCAGTGACATTGTATTCCAGTACTGAGCCACCGATAAAGTATTGGTGGGATTTCATTCTAATCAAGTAGCTCATTGAGGCCGGTGTAGCTATCGGTCTGCCGCCGAAGCTGGTAATCAAGTGCCCCTATGGTCACCTCGGCTGTAGAAAACACAGTTGCTTGGGCAAGGTGACCGCCTGAGCAGATATCCTGTCCTGAAAGTTGAATGTGTATGTGGATGATGAGTGTGTCATCCTTCAGGGCTATTGAGCCCTGAGCACAGACAATTTCCAATGGACCACGATAATCCACGCTGTCATATTTTCCTGGGAGCGCTTTTAGGAAGTTGAGTTGGGCATTCTCCACTGAGCCGATGATACCGATGACTACACCTGAGAAAATTTCACGCTCATGGCAATAAAGTGCTATCTCGTTAAGCAATTCTTGCCCTGGTTTGACCCTGAATACATGTATCTTCTTGAACAATAGGTTACCTCCTCTTTATTGTCTCTTCACTTTCTTAGTTTATCATAGCCTCAGCCTGGTCTTCTTCTTCTGTCTTTTTGCTGACATGCTGTGGTGCCTAATTGTGGTGAGGTTTTGGCCAGGCGGCTCGTTAGGTTAAAGTTATTTAGGCCGTGTGCTATACTTATCGAATATAAGGACCAGAGTAGAAAAAGTGAGGTAGTGATGGGACTCAGACTCTATAAAGAACCGAGGCTGGATAACCCGGTTTTAATAGCCTGTTGGCCAGGAATTGGGAACATCGGAATCATAGCGGTCGACATTCTAAGAAGGATGGTGGGCGCAGAGGAACTCGGCGAGATAGAATCGTGGGATTTTTTCTACCCGCGAAGGGTTTTAATCAGAGATGGTGAATTGAAAGATTTAGAGTTTCCGAGTAACAAATTTTATTTTAAGAGAACTGAGAAAAAGGATATGGTGTTCTTTATTGGAGAGGAACAGCCTACTGATGGAACGAGGGCTTATGCTGAAGGAACAAAAGCTTACAAAATGGCTAATCTTGTTTTAGATATGGCGCTGAAATTCGGATGTCAGAGAGTCTATACTTCGGGAGCAGCTGTTGCTCCCATTCATCACACCGCTAGGTCAAGAGTCTGGGTGGTGCCTAATAGGGAGGACTTAATTGATGAGGTAAAAAGCTACGAGAATGCAATGTTAATGTCAGACATAGAAGGCAGGGATGGGCAAGGCAACATTACTGGATTGAATGGGTTACTGCTAGGCGTTGCCAAAAGGAGAGGTCTGGAGGCTATCTGTGTGATGGGTGAGATACCAATTTACATTCATGGTTTTCCCATTCCCTACCCCAAAGGGTCGAAGGCGGTGCTCGAAGTGTTGAGCACTGCCTTAGGAATTGAAGTTCCGATGGATGAAATTAACGCTCTTGTTCAGCAAAGCGAGAGAGAGATTGAGAGTGTCTATGAAAGGCTTCCTTCAGAGATAAGAGAGCAACTGGATAAATTGAAATATGTGGCTTATGCCAGGCCTAGTGAGCCAGGACCTATAACGGAGGAGGACAAGAAGAGAATCTTGCAAGAAATCGACAGGCTTTTTAAAAAAGAACCTGGGAGAGACTAATTTTGGGCGAAGGGCAGCCATTTAAACTCTTTATTAAACCCAAGTTAGAAAGTTCGTCCTTGGTGGTAGCCTGGAATCAAGATGCCGGAAGAGTTGGGACAAAAGTTGCTGACTACCTAAACAAGGAGCTGGCGAGCAGGGAGTTCGCCGAGATTGCCCCCGAGGGCTTTTTCTTGTTGAGCGGAGTCTCAGTAGAAGATGATATAGCCCAGTTTCCAGAAAGTAAATTCTACTGGTGTCGGGGAAAAAGCCTGGTGATTTTTAAGAGTGACATACCCAGGTACGCGTGGTACGAGTTCCTGAGCTTGGTCTTAGACATAGCCGAGAAATATTGTAAGGTGAAGGAAATATACACTGTTGGTGGCATGGTTTCTCCAGGTGCTCATACCACACCGCGAATGTTGCTATCCGTAGCCAATTCGACAGAAATGAAGAGGATGCTAAGACATTATGACCTCATCAGCGATATGGATTATGAAACCCAGGATGGTCAAAGACCAACCTTCAGTTCTTTTCTCCTCTGGGCTGCCAAGAAGAGGAATATTGCCGGGGCGAGTCTTTGGGTGCCAGTGCCTTTCTATTTATTGGCAGTTGAAGCCCCGGGGTCCTGCAAGAAAGTTATTGAATTTTTCGACAGGCGATTCGATTTGAATATTAATTTCGCCGGCATGGATGATGAGATTACGAAACAGAATAGGAAAATAGCTCAGATAAGAAGCCAGCTTCCTGAACTTGATGGCTACATCAGCAAGCTGGAAAACAACCTCGGCCTGACTGTGGACGAAAGTGAAAAACTGGTTAAGGAATTGGAAGAATGGCTGAGGGGAGGGCATTGAAGCTGAGCCATTGCGATGGTTTCGATTGTATGAGGGCAAGCTCTATTTTGCTTTCTTGGCGATAGCGACTAAAGCTCCAGGACCGCCGTGTACTCCCAGTGCAGGCCCTAGTCTTGATATCCGTGGTATCACATTGGGAAAGAGGGAACGCGCATAGTCGGCAAGTATTCGGGCATCGTCAAGTGTAGTGCTATAGACTATGGCTAAGTCCTCTATTATGTGTGGTGGTGATGCTATGAACTCGCGTAGTCGGTCTATCCCTTTCACTCGGGTGCGTGTTAGTCCGGCTGGGCGGACTTCGCCATCATGCAGAGTGATTAATGACTTCACGTTGAGTATCGATTCTATTGCAAAGATTGTATTTCCGAGGCGTCCACCTTTGACTGCATATCTTAGAGTGTCCAGAAGCGCCAAAGCACGCAGTTGGCTGATAGTCTCAAGGGCTTTGTTTACCACCTGTTTTAAGCTATATCCGGCTTTGGCGGCATTAGCTGCGGCTATAGCAACGAGACCTTGCCACATTGTTATGCCTCGAGAGTCAATGACTTCTATCTGACATCCTTTCTTTTCAGCAATCTCCTTACCCACCAGAGCAGAATCGTACATGGCGCTATGCTTGCTGGTAACATGTACAGAGACAATCTCGTTGGTTTCTTTGGCTATCTCCTCATAGGCTTTGGCGAAATCCCCCGGTGATGATGCTGCAGTAGAAGGGTGAACAGGGTTAGTTACCAGTTTGTGATAGAATTGGTCGCAGTCAATGTCGACTCCGTCACGATAGACTTCATTGCCAAAATGGACGTATGCTGGCACTACAGTAATGCCTAACTTTTTAGCTTCCTCTTGTGTAATGTCTGAGCAACTGTCAGTAACAACTTTAATCGTCATAAATTAATGCCTTCCTGAGAACTATAGCTCGTGCGAGATTAGCCTTAAAGTATACTGCGTGGATGCGGCTGTGTAAAGTGGTTGACTACCAGCGGGCAGTTTCGGGGCTAAGCCTTCTAACGGGTACGTTTGACTTCTTGGGCTTATGGCTGTTGGCTTGAAGTATAGGCTTTGGCAGGTTAAAATGGATGTTGGCGTTTTGGTATAATGCCTGAAGATTCAGAGCATGGGTTTAGTTTAGATAGAAGGCGGTAATAGATGCAACAAATTTTTTGCTGCCCTACATGCGGTGCACAAAATGTCATAGGTCAAGAATTCTGCCAAGCATGCGGGCAGACTTTCCAATACAACTGTCCCTTTTGTGGTGCCATTGTTGACTCTACATTGATAAATTGTCCGGGGTGCCGTGAAAGTCTCTATTGGCCAACGCCGCAGAAGGTAAAGCCTTTCCCAAAGCAGCCGGTAGCCTATCAAAAACGTGGAGAAGGTGGAGAAGAGGAGGAGAAAGCAAAGAAGAAGTCTGACCCGTGGCTTATTGGGTGTCTTGGTTTGGTAATCATTGCATTCTTGGTTTTGGGTGCCTATTTTATTTACGATAATTTTATTAAGAAACCGTCAACTGCTCCTCAATTACCACCTTCTTCAGGTGAAGAAACAGGTTTCAAGCCGATGCAATCTCCAGGATTCGAGCCCTTGCGAGATGCAAGGACAGCTGTTTACCAGGGAGATAAGATGCAAAGGTGGCTATAGCTGTTATGTCTTTGTCACTTCGACTTAGGAGAGGTCTGTGGCTACATCAACAGTCGCCAAAAGCTACAGTATCTGACCTTAACGAAATGCACGCCGAGATAGCGGAACTATAGTAGGAGGATTTATGGTGCAGCAAATGCTTGGTTTCTTTGTATATTTTTTCTCCAACCCCAGCATCCTAGGAATTAGTCTGGCACTAGTTTTCGGTGCAATCTGGCTTGCTTGCTATCGACCGCCGTTGATTACTAAGCCGTGGCTCTGGGCGGTTCTTGCTGCTGGCGCTATCCTTGCACCCATTGCTATTGCTGTTACTGCATTTCCGCTCAGATTTGGGATTTCGTGGGTGTATGGCTCCTTCTGGAGCCGGGAAACTCTAGCGCAATGGGCTTTGCTGGCAAGTCTACCATCCATGTATCTTTTTGGTCTTGTTCAGGAGGGGTTTAAGCTGGTACCGGTGGTTGTTTACTGGTGGCGTAAAGGCAGGAGCATCGAACCTAAATTAGGGCTTGCAGCCGGCGCTGCGTCTGGTGCCGGATTTGGCATCCTTAAGGCACAATGGACACTAAATTCTGTTTTGGCTTCTGGCTGGAGTTGGCGAATGGTGCAACTCTTGGGCGTTAAAGCACTGGCTCCATTTTGGGAAAGTTTTTTTGTACTAGGTGTTGACGTCGCTGCTTGTGCGCTGGCAGGTTGGGGATTGGCTAAAGGTTGGGGATGGCAGTTCTATCTCATAGCCGCCTTCATATACGTTTTTATGAATTATGGCACTGTTTTGGTAAGCTCTGGGCTCATTTCAGCTGTTCAGGCGGAATTTCTTATCGCTGCTTGGGCATTTTTGGTAACAGGAGTAGCCCTTTGGCTCGGCGAGAGAAAAGCAAAGACTTGAAGTAGTGGAAATTTAAGACGGAGGTGTTGCTTATGGATATCGGATGGTTTAGAGACCTTGTTATTTGTATTTCGGGGTTGGTAATAACAGTGGTGGTCATCCTCGTCGCTGTGTTAGCATACTTGCTTTATAAGAGGACAAGGTCTGTATTGAATTCAATTGAGGCTACTTCGGAGACTATACACGGGATTTCCTCAGCGGTGAAGGATGAAATAGTCAGTCCTATAGTTCAGTTGGTGGCTCTAGTTCGAGGTGTATTGCAAGGCATTGATTTGGTCAGTAGATTCTTTAAAAAAGAGGAACAGGAAGGAGGCAGAGATGGCTGACAGAAATGGAGGCAGTGGATTTGCTATTGGGCTTATCGTGGGTGCAGTCCTTGGTCTAGCTATTGGATTCCTCTTTGCCCCCCGATCGGGGGAGGAGACGCGGCAATTGCTAAGGGAAAAGGCAGAAGCTGCTCGAGAACGGGCAACAGAGGTTGCCAAAAAGGTGAGAGAAACGGCTGCCGAGGCTGTTAAGAAGGCACAAACAAAGATGTAGGAAGCATAAACAAGGAAGTCCTGAGTAGTAATAGAGTTGTTGTTTCTGTAGTTTTGGCTGAATCTATCGAGGCATGGTTATTGGTCACAGGATTGGTTTTGGTTGAAAGCTTTGTAACTTTTTTTCATAAACCAGCTCTGCTGCCAGCATCACTTGTTCAAATCCACACTTCTAGGATTAGAACCGTTGCTCTGACAAACCGCACTGATGAGAAGGATTAGATTTGGACACAGCAGGTAGTATTTTCAGAAGAAACTGGCGCCTGATACTGTTTGTACTGGGCATAATCATAACTTTCTGGCTCCTCTACGTTTTTAGAAGTGTCTTGCTTCCTTTTATCTGCGGCCTGGTATTGGCTTATCTTTTGCATCCTCTTGTTTCTTGGCTTGAGAGGAAGTTGCCCGGTCAAGGCCGGTGGTTGTCAGCCAGGCGAGCCTCTCTGATAGCGCTTATCTTTATAATAATCCTGGCGCTTGTTGGCATCTTGGCTTTCTATATCGTCACAGGCGTGGTTAGTTCCTTTTCAATTTTAATTAAAAATGCACCCCAGTATTTTTCGGAAGGCTTGCGGACCTTAAAGGATTGGCTTGAAGGTTTTCAACGATGGTTACCTCCTGAAATACAGCAGCAGGTAGGGGTCAGTTCTCAGGATATAGGCACGGCATTGGGTAATGCTATGCGGAACGCCTTCGTGAAGGGTGCTTCATATGTACCGAGCACTTTTGGCTTAATCCTCGGTTTTGTTTCATTACCTATTTTCCTTTTCTATATCTTGAAAGACTTTGAAAAATTAAGCAGCGGCTTTTATTCAGCTTTCTCACCGCAGATGGCTGTACATGTCAGGGGTATTGTCTCGGTTATAGACAAGGAGCTGGGGCGATGGGTTCGCGCCCAGCTAGTGCTTTCTGCCACCGTGGCTGTTCTGTGTTTCATCGGGCTATCTATTCTAGGGATAACACTTGCCCCAGCGCTTGCTGTTCTGCAAGGGATAATGGAGTTTATCCCCATATTGGGGCCTTGGATTGGAGGCGCTGTTGGTGTGATTGTCATACTGGCTATAGCACCGGAGAAGGCAATCTGGGCAGCTATTGTCTATCTTGCTGTTCAACTGCTAGAGAATATGTTGCTTGTCCCCAGAATTCATGGAGGTTATCTACGGATACACCCGGCCCTCATTCTGGTTCTGCTCCCTTTGGGAGCTTATATTGCCGGCTTGTGGGGAATAATACTGATTGTCCCTTTGACGGCCGCCGTCGTGGAGATTTACAAGTATGTGCGCCAGAACATAATGGCGCAAGAAATACAGCAGACCTCTGAGTAGTTAGCTTTTTCCAGGCGAAAGGAGGTGAGATATCAGGTGAGCGGATTGATAATTAAGCGGGCTTTACTCTGCGCTGAGCTATATGTCTGTTTTCCTGCAGATACATCTCAATGGAGGGGCTTATGGCTGCGTCCGAATTCTTTCCCCATCCACCTAAAGTAGGGCATCGTCTAATCGGACAAGCAACTATTATGTGGCTAAAGAGTACTCTTTTTGTTGTTTTCGTAGCACATTGCGGAGATACTGGCTGGTGAACGAGGTATCTATCTGAGCAACTTCTTCTGGTGTGCCTGTGGCTATAACGTAACCGCCTTCATCGCCGGCGCCGGGGCCGAGGTCTATAATATAATCGGCGTTTTTCATTACATCTACATGGTGCTCGATAATTACCACCGTATTGCCGGCATCCACCAGTCGCTGAAGTACCTGAAGCAAGCAGGCTATGTCGGCAAAAGATAGCCCTGTTGTAGGCTCGTCGAGGATGTAAAGGGTCTTGCCTGTGGAGCGTCGCGATAATTCAGTGGCTAGTTTGACCCGTTGGGCTTCACCGCCAGAAAGGGTAGGGGCTGGCTGTCCCAGACGTATATAGCCTAAGCCAACATCACGCAATGTCTCCAGTTTGTTTCTGACCTTGGGGAAGTGTTCAAAGAAGGTCAGGGCTTCGTCCACACTCATATCTAAAATATCAGCTATATTTTTGCCTTTGAAGTAAATTTCCAGAGCCTCTCGATTGTAACGCTTGCCTTTACATACTTCGCAGGGTACGGTAACATCGGGGAGAAACTGCATCTCTATCTGGATATAGCCTTCGCCTTGACAGGCTTCGCAGCGTCCTCCTCGGACGTTAAAAGAAAATCGCCCGGGTTGGTAACCGCGCATACGGGCTTCGGGGACAGCGGCAAAGAGCTCTCGAATGGGGGTAAAAGTCCCGGTATAGGTAGCCGGGTTACTGCGCGGAGTGCGGCCGATAGGTGATTGGTCAATATTGATGACCTTGTCAATATGCTCAATGCCGATGATGCCGTCACACTTTCCAGGTCTATCCTTTGCCTTGTAGAATAACTGAGCCAGCTTCTTGTATAAGACTTCGTTGACAAGTGTGCTCTTACCGCTGCCTGACACCCCGCTGATGCAAACAAATTTGCCCAGAGGTATGGGTACATCAATATTTTTCAGGTTATTTTCGCGGGCACCCTTGATTATTAATTCCTTGCCTGAGCCGGGGCGGCGTCCTTGGGGCAAAGGAATTTGTTTTGCTCTGCTGAGGTATTGCCCGGTTATTGATTCAGGGCAGCTCATGATGTCAGTCAATGTTCCAGTGGCTACTATCTGCCCGCCATGTTCTCCAGCCCCGGGCCCCATGTCAATAATATAGTCTGCCGCCCGCATCATGGCTTCATCGTGCTCTACGATAAGAATTGTATTGCCCAGGTCACGCAACCTCTTTATTGTTTCGGTAAGGCGATGAATGTCAGCCGGGTGTAGACCGATTGTAGGCTCATCACAAATATAGAGTACACCCATGAGACCGCTGCCGATTTGTGTGGCCAGGCGAATTCTCTGGGCTTCGCCGCCGCTCAGGGTTGCCGAAGGACGGGCTAGGGTCAGGTAGCCCAGCCCGATATCTATAAGGAAGCCCAGGCGGGTGCTTATCTCCTTGAGTATCTGGTAAGCTATCTTTAATTCGTTGGGTGTTAGGTGGGGTTTGCTGTGGTCACCATTAAGCAGACGCATCCAGCGCAGTGCTTCGGAAGCCGACAGCTCGGTCACTTCTATTATATTCATGCCATCTATTGTAATGGCTAAAGATTCAGGCCTAAGCCGCTTTCCATTACAGGCTGGGCAGGGATAAGAAGCCATGCATCGTCCAATTTCAGCACGGGTATTGTTAGATTCGGTGTCTCGATAAATTCGCTCTAGATAGGGGATTGCTCCTTCATAGTTGGTAAAGTATTCTTTGATTCGACCGTAGCGATTTCGGTATTTAACCAGTTCCCCATCTTCGCCGTAGAGGACGAGGTTGAGGTGCTCCTTGCTGAGCTTGCTCACCGGGGTGTTAAGTGAGAAACCGTAACGGCGAGCTAAATCATGTAGCTCGCTGGCATGCCAGGAGAACCATCCCCAGGCACGGATAGCGCCTTGAGCCAAGCTTATGTCCTTGTTAGGTATAAGTAAATCTGGGTCTACTTCAAGCTTTACGCCGAGTCCGCTGCATGCCGGACAAGCACCATGCGGGCTATTGAAGCTAAAGGTTCGTGGTGCGATCTCACCGAGACTTATGCCGCAATGGACACAGGCGAAGTGCTCAGAGAACAGCAATTCCTCTCCATCAATGATTGAGATGAGAACAACACCAGCCCCAAGTTTAAGCGCTGTTTCCACTGAATCGGTAATGCGACTGTTTTCGGCCTCGCCTATTTGGAGTCGGTCAACCACTGCCTCGATAGTGTGCTTTTTGTTCTTATCCAATCCGAACTCTTCGGACAGGTCACGGATATATCCATCGACCCGGACTCGAACAAACCCCGCCTTGCATAAGTCGTCAAAAATACCCTGGTGTTCGCCTTTTCGGTCTTTGATTAACGGTGCCAGAATCATAATTCGGCTGCCGGGGGGTATTTCCTGTACCGCATCCACGATTTGTTGTACTGTCTGCCGGGAGATCTCACGTCCGCATTTAGGGCAGTGGGGATGGCCAACACGCGCGAAAAGGAGACGCAGATAGTCATAAATCTCAGTTACAGTGCCTACTGTGGAGCGCGGATTGTGGGATGGTCCTTTTTGGTCGATTGATATAGCCGGACTCAGGCCTTCGATGTAATCAACGTCAGGCTTTTCCATCCGCACCAAAAACTGGCGTGCATAAGCAGACAGCGACTCTACATAGCGGCGTTGCCCCTCAGCATATATGGTGTCGAAGGCTAAAGAGCTCTTGCCGGAACCAGAGACGCCGGTGATGACCACCAGCTTGTCTCGTGGTATAGATACGTCTATATTCTTGAGATTATGCTCTCGAGCCCCTTTTACAATTATGTTTTCTGAAGGCATACCTTATCCCTGGGAAGTAAATTCAACCATTTATTTTAACATTTAATTGAGGTGGACTGCATTTTAGGTTTAATGAGAGTGTTTAGCAGAGGCCTAAATGTCATTCTGAGCGAAGCGAAGAATCTTACAACAGCACTCAGGACAAGCGATGCCGATAATCGGTGAATATGGCCCAACCAATGTAGCTGTGACCCTTTAGGGTTACCCGGCGTTGGGCTGCTTTGGCGAGGCTGAAGCCTGGCACTACTTCTTTGTTCTGCTGATGCCAAAGGCAGCAATAGGTATGGCAACGAGCAAGAGGGCAATCATAATCCATGCCCACAGGGAAAGATTCGCTATCCAAGGTGAAGGTTTGCCTTCTTCTTTAGCGCCATTTGGCGGGCTTGTTGGAGTAGGGCCAGGTTGAGAAGTCTCTTCTGGCGGTGGCGATGCCACGCTGAACGACATGACCTTTGACCAGTTACCATCTCCCTTTTCACCCGTCGCTGCCTGGCTGACCCTTATCTTCCAGTAATACTTCTGGCTCTTCTCCAAGCTGATTGTCTTAGGCATTGCCCACAAGAGCGCTTGCCGGTTCTCGGGCTTTATAGCTTGTTGCAATACCATCTGGCTGAAAGCTTCATCTTTGGACAGCCAGAGTTCATACTCTATAGCTGTTGTTGGGTGTTTCCATTTGAATACAATATCGCCGATGTCTCCGGTCTCCAAATATATCGGTATCATCTCATTAGCAGCTGGCGAAGTTGGCGTTGGAGCCTGGAATAGTACCTCGTGGCTCGGTGGAGGTGGTGGCGTATATTGAGGGCTCGGCGACAGGCAGTCGTAGAAATTCCAGAGCCGTCCAGTGGTGACAGTGTAAGGCCTGTTGTCGATTGCCCAGAGGTTGATGCCCGCTGAGACTTTCAAAGAGACCGGCTCTCTGGTGAAGACAACCGCCGGGGCTAATCCCGCAGTCAAGCTATCCCATTCGATGTAAGGAGGCCCGAGCTTTTCTGGCTCCAGGGTGCGGTCAACGGCGGTGACGCTGCCACTGGACCAGGCACCGTAGAGGGTTTCGAGCTGTGCAAGACTGTAGAAGCTGCGACCGGGTGACCCCATTGCTGTCCAGCCGAAGTTCGAGCCTACAACCCAGTTATAAATTTCGCTTCCGCTGCTGTCGCTGGCGGCATAGATGATAATTAAGGCATTCTGGAATCTATAGTCGGCAACTACATGCATCTTGCCCGGCTCCGGGATAGATGGAGTTCGCTCGAAGGAAGCACCGCCATCTAATGAATAGGCAACCATGCCGTCAGCATTATCGCCGACTGAAACGACGCCTGTATGTGCAGTGATGATGCTGTGTCCGGTGTTTAAAGTTGTGGCTGTTTTTGGTGCCCATTGCCATGCTTGCCCGTTGCTGACTCCTTGGCGGATGTAATTGTTATCCAGGACATATATGTGGGGCGCATTGTTAATTCTGGTGACGGCAAAATCGGTCACGTTAACTCCCGGCAAGGTATTAGTCCAGGTCTGGCCTCTATCCAGCGACTGCCTTAAATCGTCTGTTAAGCGGGAGGCGAAGAATATAGCCGGGTCATTGCCGACATTGCTCGTGCGTAGGATTAAGTCGTTGGTTGTTGACAGAAGGCACAGGACTCGTTCCCATACTTTCCCTGTGGGTGGGCCTGTTGTCCGCCAGATGCTATCAAAATTGTTTATTCCAGCGTGGCTATTTATGGATGCCAGGTAGATAGTGTCCGAAGCCGGTGACACTGCCACATCAGAGAGAAAGCTTATCTCGGTGTCTATCAGGCTGAGCTGATTCCATGTTCTGCCGCTGTCTAGGCTTAAAGACAAAGCTGATTCATCCAGGGCAACGCCTGTCAAATAACCGACGGGCCAGCTTGCGGGGTCATTGAGTGGGGCGGAACTGGTGGCGCAGTAGGCTCGGCTGCCATCAGGGCTCCAGATTACCTGGGCGTTGGCAAAGCCCGAGTTGCCGCCACCGGTGGGCGCCTTTTGAGTTTGATACCAGCAGGGCTCCGGGCAGGTTATGGGGGCATCAGTAAACCAGATTATTACTGCGGCTGAGCCAGGATTGCCCCGAACCTCACCAGCCAGCAGCTTGCCTGAGCTATAGGTGCCGTAGTAAGCGATGCTGGAAATCCTCAAGGGGGCAGGAGTTGGCATCAGCAGATAGCCGACGGTGTCATCAAAGCGGTAGATGCCGGCATTGGCTGTCGGAGCATCTAGGCTGACATACATACGGCGCAGGCTTGGAGCTTGGCCCGAGAAGTCAGCCGGTAATTCAAGGTCAGCAGTTATGACTTGAGCTACGGTGGGTGAGGGGCTGGCACCTGCGGTTGTAACTTCAACAGGGCCCCAGGTGCCCCAGTTGGTGGTGTTGGCGACCCTGTCGTGAATACCAAGATTGATGTAGGTACCGGTGCCATGGGTTGAGACGCTCACCAGGCTGGAGTCGGCTCGATAAGTGGGTGAGAACTTGACTGCCAGGATGTCGCTGGTAAAACTCTGGGATGCCCAGTTGCCGGGGCCAGTTGCTCTGAAAACATAAACGTCTCCGCCGCCAGCGCCATTTCTGGTACCGATGGCTATATCATAGCCGCCATAATTCGGAGAGATGGCAATGGCACTGATGTTGCCTGTTGCCGGGCAGTTGGTGTCCTGCCACTTACCACCGCCATCGGTTGAGATAAAGACATTTCCAGGTAAGCCGCTGTTGCTGGTGACCACAGCTACGAAGTTCGGGTTATCTGGAGCGATGGCTATATTCCAGGCGGGCAGAACAGCGCCATCGCTTGTCAGATGGCTGCTCACGTCATCCCAGGTAATACCGCCATTCAATGACTTATAGACTTTGCTGTTAGGAATATCGATAGCGTAAAAGGTTCTGCCGTCGTTGCCGATGGCGATGGTGTTGATTTCTGATTGCCTGAGTATGACATTGCCCATGCTGCTTGGGGTGTCGACAACGCTCCATTGCATTGTCCCCGCATGGGCTGAAGATGGTCTGGCGGGAATTATGAAACAGATGATTACAATCAATGCTAGACCAAGCCCAAGTCTTAGATGCTTGCTGGCGGTGTCAGGGCTTCTCATGACATGGTTTCGGGGGGTAGCTTGTCGGGTGGGACAAGCTCATTGTCTGCCACCTCTACTCGTGGCATGCCGTCGGTATAGTGGGGTGCGGGTGGTTCGAGTTCCTGCCCGGGTGTATAGATTTTCTCCTCGGTGATGGTATTGAGCCGGCTATAGGCTATCTCTACGCTGCCTTCGTGGGGTTCCTTGTGGCCGCGTGGCAGCCAGCAGGTGAGTATTTCCCATTCCTGATATATATCGCGTGCCCAGGTTATGGCAAGGCCGGTCATGCCTTCGGTTGCCTTTTTTCCGGTGGATGGTAAGGCTGTAGTCCTTGTCTCCACTTGCCTCCAGCTACTGGCGACTGTTCTCAGCGGCTTTTTCGAGGTGTAGTTGCATGTTGTGCCTTCTTCCCCCGGGGTGACCTCTGCTTCTACTACTGTTGGTGGTGTTTGTTCAGGTGCCGGCAGTCGTTTCTCATGCTCAACAGTTTGAGCTTGGGGCAGTTCTTTGGCTGATGTTGTAGACTTAATCTCATCTTCATATTTCTGGAGAAGCTCGCCAAACTTTTCCATGAGCTGGTCTTTAGTTGTCGGCGGACCTAGTTGTGGCTTATCACCACCTATCATAACCACTGTAGTTTGAGGGGGTGGTATAGGCTGGGGAGGGGGCATATACTGATATGGTGGTGGCATATATTGATATGGTGGTGGAAGTGGTGCTGGCTTTGGTTGGAGGCTGCGCAACAGCAGATACAGGCCATAGCCGCCCAGGATGAGCAGGATAATTGTTAAGGGTATCATGATGAACGGCATGGTGTAGTCAGGTTCCCAATCTATAGTTATTGTCTTAGGGCTATCTATAGGCGTGGTGCCGCTGGAGTTGACGGCATTTAGCTTGCCGCCGAAGACGCCGAGAATGCCGGGCATACGGACTTGCGGATTGGTCATGTTCCATTCAGCCTGGGAGCCCGCCTTGTACCAGTCGCTGCCCTCTGCTTCACCGTAGGGTGACGTCAAGGTTAGTCTGTAGTAGGTGTCATAGTAGGCAAGACAAGTTCCCGCTGCATTAACAATCAGGCTTAGTTCTCTGCCGGAAACTGTTTCGCCAGTAGGCAGTTTCCAGTAAGCGAAGCGGTATT
>JAPLHH010000112.1 GCA_026389735.1 Chloroflexota bacterium
AGACTACGCCGCACACTGCCAGCCGCTGGACGCCTTCCACCGCCTTTAGGTTGAGAAATGAGGCGACTACCATTGCTCCCGTGCTACCAGCGGAGACGAAGCCGTCGGCAATGCCATCTTTTACCAGCTTGGCTCCGACCACTACTGACGAATCCGGCTTATTTTGGACTCCCTGTATTGGATCCTCATCTTGCTCGACGACCTGGCTCGCCTCGATGATGGTAAAGTTTGGTTTTCTAGAATAACGCCGAAGCAGCATCTCGATCACAGGCTTGTTACCGACTAGCGCGATATCTGTCTGACACTCTTTAGCTGCCTCAATGGCCCCTTTAATTACTTCCCGGGGAGCGTAGTCGCCGCCCATAGCATCTACAGCAATTAACATCTAATTATTCACCTCGAATCTCCAGCGCTCTGCTGGATGGGAAGAAACTTTAGCGAGTCCACCCAGTTTTGTCAAGGACGGGTATCGTATATTTTTGAAAAGCGAGGGCCAAAAGTTTATAATTCATAGGTTTGGGGGGTGGGGTGGTGCAGATAATACGGTGCATGAATTAGCTATAACGCAGAATATACTGGACATTGTCTTAAACGAGGCAAAAGCAGCTCAGGCGAATAAGATCACCAAGATAAGTCTGGTCATCGGTGAGCTGTCAGGGGTCGTGGGCGATTGTGTGCTTTTCTACTTTGATTTTCTCAAGAAAGGTAATGCCACTGAGGGAGCCACGATTGATTTCAGCTTAGTGCCAGCTGAGCTGCGATGTCGAGATTGTCTGACCAATTTTAACCCAAAAGACTCTGCTTGGATTTGTCCGAATTGCCAGGGCACCAATCTCGAGGTAATTAGCGGACGAGAATGCTATGTAGAGAGTATAGAGGTCGAACAGTGAGGTTAGGAGTTGTGAAAAATATTACTAGCGCTGATGATGCTATAGCTGCTCAGACATGAAGACACCGGATGTAATCGTTAAGGGGAAAGATAATGGGGAAGGTATGGTTATCCATTATAAGACCACCAAAGGGACCGATGTTTTTGGATTGGCTATACCTAACATATACGCCGGTGCCGATTGGGACCTTGGGCCTACCTGGTGTTATTTAATCCTCGGCAAGAAGACTACCCTGATTGACACCGGTAATTGGGGTAACTTCGAGGTTTTTGAGTCTCTTTTGAAGTCAATCGGCAAAGGGTTCTCAAATATCAATAGGATTGTTGTCACCCATAGTCATGAAGACCACGATGGTAATGTAGCTGAAATAGTCTCGGCAACTCAGGCTGAATTATGGGCCCATACCATCTACCGCCAGATGATTTCGTATCACCCTCATATAAAAGACGGTGCCCTGCATCCCGAGCTGCCCGGTTCTTGCCGTCTCTGTAGAATGCCTGAGACTTTCTATAGAGACTGCCTGCCCTATCATAAAAGAAGAAGCTCGCTGAAAGTTGATTTCACTATAAAGGATGGTCAGAGGCTGCCAGACGAAGACATTGGCTTTGTATTTACCCCGGGGCACAGTCCTGACTCAATCTGTATAGTTTTGGAAGATGAGGTTATATTTACCGGTGACACCTTACTGCCTGTTATTACCGCTCATCCTTCTCTGGTGTATGCCTTTGAGTCCAATCGCCGGATTCTACCGAAAGGATATCGCCGAAGGAATGATGTCTATGGTTTGATGAACTATATCAAGTCTTTAAGTAAGATAGCCTGTCTTAATTCTCAACCTTTTAAGGCAATGTTCCCCGCCCATCGCCTGTTCTATAATGGTCGGTTTAACCTGCAGGATAGCTCTGAACGGGCTAAGGAAATAATCCAGTTTCATATTGACCGCTGCCACGACATATTGAGAATTATAGACAACAAACCGACTGGAGTAGCAGATATTGTTGTGCAGCATTTTCCGCCTTTGCGGCTTGCCGGTTTTGGAAGGGTACTGGCGGAGAACGAAATCAGGGCTCATATCGAAATCATGGAGGCATGCGGCGATATTCGGTGGGCGGGCGAGAATAAAGATATTGTCCAGCGCACTGGAACCAGCAATTATCTGAATGCCATAGGGGCATATCTACATTGTAGTTCCTGCTGAAATGCCAGTGTCTTACTTGATGACGTGTACTGCGGTAGCTTTGAAGCTAGCATATATCTTTTTGCCGAGGTTAAGGTTTAGTTCCTCTGCTGACCTTTTAGTTACTACACCAAGTAAAAGAAAACCGCAATCCGCCTCGATTCTCACGAGCTGCCCCACGGTGGTCATTCTGGCTATCTCCCCTTGAAATACGTTTCTGGCACTGCTCGTCTCTTTGGCGAGTGTAAAGGTGATGTCCTCCGGCCGGATAATTACATAGATTTTGTCGCCCACGGCAAATTCAGAAATTGCTTCTATGGTGGCACCATCTACATCAATTGTAACTAAGGCGCCGTCCTTCTGTGAAATTATCCCGCTCAGGATGTTTTCTACACCGACGAACTCGGCCACCTCCTTATTTCTCGGCGAACAGAATATTTCGCTGGGGCTACCTGTTTGTAATAGCTCGCCCTTCATCAGAACGCCTATCATGTTAGCGAGACGCTGCCCCTGTGACATATCATGGGTGGCCATTATTACGGTTGTCTTTTGCTCTCGGATAGTATTTGCCAGAACCTCTTCTATTTTGGAGATGGAGACCGGGTCGAGGTTGGCGGTAGGTTCATCCAGCAGGAGTAACTCAGGCTGGGCTATCATAGCACGTGCCAGGGCCACCCTCTGAGCCTCACCGCCAGATAGCGTCTGAGCCCTCCTCTTCTCATACCCTTTCAAGCCTGTAATCTCCAGCATCTCTTCAACCCTGGTTTGTATTTCCTTCCTACGATAGCCCCTTACTTTCAGTGGGTACGCAATATTCTCGTAAACGCTGCTATTGAATAGGACAGGTTTTTGGAACACCATGGCCATTCTACGGCGCATCTGCAATCTTAACCGCGTTGATTCTGCTGTGTCCTGTCCGTTGAAATATAGCTTGCCTGAACTTGGCGTATCCAGAAGATTAAGCAGCCGCAGCAATGTGGTTTTACCGGCACCTGTTGGGCCGATGAGTGCGAAAACTTCAGCTCTTTCTATCTCGAAAGTTATATTTCTTAGGAGTGCTTTGGAATCGGCGCTGTAACCTAGTTGAGCCGTCTTCAATAGAGTCATTATCAGTACCTCTGAAGTGCCACGTTGACTATAATGTTGATTACTAGGGCTAGGGCAATAAGGATGATGCCCAATGCTAAGGCTAACACCAGCTCCCCCTTCTGTGTCTCCAGTGATATTGCCGTGGTGAGCACACGCGTATACCCACGTATATTTCCGCCGAGTATCATGGCGGCACCGACTTCGGATATGGCACGGCCGAACCCCATTATTATGGCTGCCACAACGGCGAATCTCGCCTCTTTAATGATGGTCGAGATAGCCTGAAATTCAGTTGCGCCCGAGGAAAGGGCAGAATCTTTAATCGCCTTATCTACACCGCTTAAAGCGGAGATAGTAAGGCCCATCAGTATGGGCGTGATAAGCACCATCTGTCCAATCACGACTGCAGTTGGTGTAAACAACAGGCCAAGTCCTCCCAGTGGGCCGGCACGGGATATGAAAATGAATACAAAGAGGCCTATGCAGACGGTGGGCACACTGTAAAAGGTCTGTATGATGTTAATTAGGACGCGCTTGCCTTGAAAGTTACGGAAATGTATCAGCCCCCCCGCAGGTATGCAAACGAGGGAAGCTAGGACAACTGCGGTCGCTGAAATAGCCAGCGACCGCATTGCGATCTCTACAACCTCGCTATTCAGGGTCGCGATAAGCTGAATAGCTTGTAGAAAAGCTTCCCAGAGTTCACTCATTTTGTCTCAGCTTACTGAACTGGTTTAGAGTATTCGTCTACTGTTGGGCAGCTAGGCAGTTTACAACCGCCTCCAGCAGTTGGGTAGAAAAGCGGTCGGCCGTATTCAGCGACGCCATAACTTCCGATAACCTGCTGGATTTCATCGGAGATAAGCCAATTTATGAAATTGTTGGCCATCTGGATTTTCGCCGTCTTGATTTTCTCCGGGTTTATGGCTATGGCGGCGTACACGTTAAGAAATATCTCTCCCTTTTCCACCAATGGTACCAGATTCAACTTACTCTTGTAAGCTAAGAAGGTAGATATGTCAGCAAGAACGTATGCCCCCTGCTCGCTGGCCATCAGCAAACACGGTCCCATGCCTTTTCCTGCTTCCACATACCACGGGCCGGACTTCTGGATGTCTTCGTATTTATAACCTGCCTTTGACCATATCAGCTTTTCCTTAGAATGCGTCCCTGAATTATCGCCTCGGGAAACAAATTTGGCTTTGGCAGGATTTTTCTTGCCTTCTTCAGCGAGTTTCTTGAAGGCATCTTCTGGGGGCATGTCTTTGATGCTGGCCGGGTCACTCGGCGGGCCAGCAATTATGAAGTAGTTATAGGCAAAGTACCTGCGGTTTATGCCGTATCCTTCGGCTATAAACTTGTCTTCAGCCGCACGGTCATGGACGATGACGGCATCTACATCTCCTCTCCTTCCATACTCAAGGGCTATGCCTGTGCCAGCATAGATTATATCCATCTCCGCATTGTATTTCCTCTCGAACATCGGCTCTAGGTAATACCACAAACCGGTATCGTAAAGGCTGGTGGTGGTGGCGATTTTGAATCTTTCTTTGGCTGCTACCACGGGAAATGCCGTAGTGCTGGCGCTTTCATTGTTTGAAGCGGGTAAGCAGCCGGCAAAGCTGATCAGTAGACTCAAGAGTAAAAGTATGGTCAACAAATAAAAGCTTATTTTTCTCACCATGTTATATAACCCCCGTTGAATTCAACAGAAAGCATCCAAAGAAATAAAAAATGCACCTCGGAAGGAGGTGCCCTGCAGGATATTGTTCTGTGCATGTCAACTCTCCTTTCCAAACATGGGAGGCGTCACCGTTTCCAGTGGCACCCTATCGGCCAATGCCCTTGGCTATATTCCTTTAGGGCAAAAGGCTCGGAAAGCTACCTATTGAACTGGCGGCATTATAACATGAAGATTCCGAGCTTACAATGTTCCCCGGGATTGCTTCGTCTCTCTCGCTCCTTGCAAAAGACACGTGAGCAAACGTTTTGGTTGTTGGCATTTGGGATTTCGGTGTGTAGAGGGTTGTCCAGCTGCCAGCTATGAGATTTGACAAATCAAGCCAAAATGTGCTATTATAAACAAAGTCCCGAGTAGTTAAGCTTAGACCTGGCAGAAGGGAAGGTCGGTAGAGGCTGAAGGGTGTGTGGTAGCCGACCGGACACAAGGCAAGCCAAAACCGAGAGGAGAGGTGGAGGAAACGCCGGGGACGAGTGAGGTTACTCGGGATTTTTTTATTTTCCAAGAGGTTAATGGAGAGGGGAAGGTCATTCTGAGGGAGCAGAGCGACCGAAGAATCTTACCAGTGCATAAGGCAGATTTCCCAAAGATTTACGGAGATTCTTCGCTTCGCTCAGAATAACAAGACGACCTTACAGAATGACAAGACGCTCTTAAAAGGTTTGCAGATACATAAACAGAACAACCTCCAGTTGTTCAAAGCCTGTATGCGTTCCTACCAAATCGTAAGTGTATTCTCTTGTATTAGAATCCCATACTGCAACACCATTGGGAAATTTCCGATATAATTATTAGACCGTTATGAAAACCACTTTCGAAAGGATAAATACAACGTTAAGAAAAGCATTAGAAAAAAGAGGCTCTATTTATTTCAGTTGTACTGACGTTGTTTTCAAATATCCTTGGCTATGTTTATACAACATGGGTCTCGTGTTAAAGACGAAGTTATTCAATCGCGCCATAATTCATGTTATAGGTGACAGCCACGTAAGGCCCTTTGTGTTTAAAAGCCCTTTCTTGGTGCGCCACATATCACAGGCAACTGCATATAATCTGAATAAGGACAGCAGCTTCTCCCAGTCGAAGAGATATTTGAACTCATTCTTGCCCGAAGTAAAAAAAGAAAGGGATGTTTTACTTCTGGTTTTCGGTGAAATAGATGCCCGGGTGCACATTTATTCCCAGTATAGAAAAAACAATGGGGAAATAGACATTGAGAGAATCATAGCGGCTACCGCTGGTAAATATGGAGAGGCGATCAGAAGATTAAAGAACGATGGATTTGCTGTGTGTGTTCACGGTATTCCGCCAGCGGCAAGAAAAAACTTCGTGTCTAACTTGCCCTTCCTTGGAACTCCGGAACAAAGGAGTGAGATATCCAGTATGTTTAACAAGAAATTGGGTGAATTTTGCCAGCAAAATGGCATTCCTTACATAGATGTGCAGTCTGTTTCAGCTGATGAAAACGGTTTTATGAAGAAGCAATACGTTGCCGACGAAGTACATCTCAACGGCAAAATAGTCACCTTTGTCAGGGAGATAATAGTTGAGGCATTCAGGGGTAGCAGAATTTTCTAAGTTTCATCATTCAAGTCCTTGAAGCAGGTTGGCTAACTAAAGTGTAAATTGCTCGGTGTAATAAATGCTCGAGTTTGTGGCCATGAGCTGGCAGTGGATATTACTAAGTTTAATAGCCATTGTTGTGATAGCTATAATTCTCCTGGCCAAGCCAGTTAAGGTTGGGCTCAGAACCGCCGCTGCGATACTGGATTTGGGTGTCAGCTATAAACAGAATGCCAAGGCTATACGGAAAAACATTCTTATCTCCGAGGTTACCTATTCCTCTGGTGACAGAGATATCGCTGCCAATTTGTATCGTCCGGATGACCAGCGCCGACATTCCGGCCTAATCCTGGCCCATGGCGCTGTCAAGGGTGGTAAAGATGACAGGGCACTGAGGTTCGCCGGCCAAAGCCTGGCCCGCGCCGGCTATGTGGCTCTGGTGCCGCAGTTGGATAATCTGAGGAATTTTCGGCTTCACCAAGATGATATAGACGTCTTGGTCGCTAGCTTTCAATATCTCGCCAGACAAGAATTCAGCAACGGAAAGATAGGCATACTGGGCATCTGCCTCAGTGCCCCGCTGGCGCTGCTGGCTGCTACCGAGCCAAGTATCAACCAGGATGTAGCCGTTGTCAGCTCTTGGGGCGGCTTTTACAACATAAACGACTGGCTGCAGGCTGTTATTTCTGAGCGCTACATTGATGAGGGTACGGCTAAACCGTGGTGGCCGCGTGCCGTTTTGATAGAAGAAACTCCAAAGTGGCTGATTGAACTGTTGCCTGACCCTTCGGACAGAGTCTGCATAGAGGAAATGCTGAGAGGGAACTCCACGGATTCTGTTAAGAGCAACCTCTCCCCCTCAGGACGGGCCATGTATGAACTACTTACTAATCGTGACCCTGAGCGAGTAAAAGACCTCTGGGCAAGGCTCGACCCGAAAATATTGCAGACTCTTAATAACCTGTCACCCCACCTGAAGATTGCTCAACTCAAAACAAAAATAGCTATTATCCACACCTTTACGGATGATGTCATACCCTGGGTAGAATCCTGCAAGCTTGCCGGCGCCATCAAGGATGAAAATAAGATTTACTTCAGGGTCTTTCGCCAGTTCTACCATGTCAGCATCGAGGACCTGTTAAAGGCGCGTATATCCAATCTCTACAATGTCATCTCCGAGGCTGTCCAGTTCTATCTTTACATGTACTCTATCCTTTACCAATTATGAAGACGAAATAAACCTATCTATTTGTCTGTGTCCGCGGCGGTGGGATGGCAGCACTATTTGTTGGTCTCCTGCGCCAGGCCGCACATTGACGCTTGACACTGCTGGTCACTATAATGGGTTGAGCGACGAAGCGAACAGAGAGGCTGTTAAAGCTGGTGATGTGCAGATAGTGTCAAGCACTGTTAGGCGTCATAAGATTGACACGACTTCTGCAGAAGTATTGAGGTAATACCTCATGAATGTACGAAAGTTCGACTGGATTGTATTTTACGCACTGTGGGTGCTGTGGATATTCCTCTTGCCGTTCATGTATATCTTGGCTGCTGTGAGAGCTCGAAAGAGTTGAGAGATAGGAGTTCCAACCTTCAAAAAACTGCGTATTTTGGTGACGGCAATAGTCATCGTGATTTGGCAAATTGTGGAAAAAAGGAGGTAGTCGCATGAAACACAAGGAAGGCAGATTCAAAGGGCTTAAAAATTTTAGCTTGTATTACCAGTGCTGGCTGCCAGACAAAAGCCCCAAGGCGGTGCTGCTGGTCGCCCACGGCCTGGCTGAGCACAGCGGCCGCTATAAAAACCTGGTCAATTACTTCGTGCCCAAAGGCTATGCCGTCTATGCCCTTGACTATCGGGGACATGGCAGGTCGGAGGGTATGCGCTCCTATGTTGACCGGTTTTCTGATTACCTTGCGGACTTCAAGACCTTTTTTGATATAGTACGTAAAGCACATAAAGATGCCAAGATTTTCCTCGTCGGCCACAGTCTGGGAGCAACCATTGCCATCCCCTATGCTGTCGAACGACAGCAGGAGTTGGCCGGTATGATAACGTCTGGTGCAAGTCTGGTAGCCAGCCCCACCGTATCGCCGGCGCTGATTGCTATAGCCGGGGTGCTCTCAGCACTCCTGCCTAAAATGGGTGTCACTGTCATTGATGCCTCTACTATCAGCCGGGATAAGGCCGTTGTTGACGCTTATGTGAATGACCCGCTCGTGTTCCGTGGCAAGATACCTGCCCGGACGGGGGCTGAACTGGTCAAGATGTGGAAGACGCTGCCGGAGCAAATGCCGGAGATAAAGTTGCCTATCCTGATTATGCATGGTTCCGTTGACCGGCTATGTGATCCGGCGGGCAGCAAGCTGCTGTATGAGCGGGTAGGTTCAAAAGACAAGACACTGAAGCTTTACGACGGCTTCTACCATGAGATCTACAATGAGCCCGAGCACAAAAAGGTCATGGCTGACGTAGAAGCTTGGTTGACCAAACACCTGTGACCTAGCCAGAGTCGGGTCCCGTATAACATCCCGTATAACAGATGTAGGGACAGGTCTTTAAACATGTCCGTAAGTGGACTTGCCTGCTCTCCACCGAGATTGCTTCGTCGCTCACGCTCCTCGCAATGACACCCTTTTTCATCCGTCATTGCGAGCGAAGCGTGGCAATCTCACCGCACTCCTTCTGGCTGGGAGAACGGTTGTCGGTGTGTCCACCTATGTGGTATCCTACGCACGATATTCAGCTCTTCTTTTGAGGGTTCTTTATGCCTGCCAAAGGCTATATCTTAGTCATAGACCAAGGGACCACGGGCAGCGCTGCACTCCTCTTCGATGAGACTGGGCAGGTGGTCTCCAGCGCCGACCGCGAAATCCGACAGATTTATCCCCAACCCGGCTGGGTGGAGCATGACCCGCAGGAGATTTTCCGCACCTCTCTGGAAGTGGCCCGGGAAGCCCTCCAGAAGGCAGGGATAACTGCCTCCCAGGTGAAAGGCATGGGCATCACCAACCAGCGGGAGACTACCGTGGTATGGGACCGCCGCACCGGGGAGCCGGTGAGCAATGCCATAGTCTGGCAGTGCCGCCGCACCGCCCCGCTATGCGAAGAGCTGAAAGCAAGGGGGCTAGCCCAGACCATCAGGGAGAAGACGGGATTGCCTATAGACGCCTACTTCTCTGCCACCAAGCTGCGCTGGATTTTGGATCACATACCCGATGGGCAGCGCCGTGCCCAGCAGGGTGACCTCCTGTTCGGAACGATAGATAGCTGGCTGGTCTGGAATCTCACCGGCGGTGCTGCCCATATCACCGACTGTAGCAACGCCTCCCGCACCATGTTGTTCAATATTCACACTCTTCAATGGGACAAGGAGCTACTTGCTGCCTTAGATATACCAGAAGTTGTTCTGCCTAAAGTGATGCCTTCCAGTCATGTTTACGGGGAGGTTGCCGCTGGCCTTCTCGGGGATTCTCTGGGGCCATTGGGTGGCATAGCCGGCGACCAGCAGGCGGCCCTGTTCGGTCAGGGGTGCTACGATGTCGGCATGGCCAAGAATACCTACGGAACCGGCTCATTCATCTTGCTCAATACCGGCGACAGGCCGGTGCCCTCGCAGAAAGGCTTGGTAACGACTGTGGCCTGGGGACTTGGGGGTAAGGTTGCCTATGCAATGGAGGGGAGCATCTTCATTACCGGGGCGGCAGTTCAGTGGTTACGGGACGGCCTGGCGATAATAGCCAACTCTGCTGAGAGCGAGACACTCGCCCGCTCCGTTCCCGATAACGGTGGGGTCTACTTTGTTCCCGCCTTTGTCGGGCTGGGTGCTCCTTACTGGGATATGTATGCTCGAGGCACCATCGTTGGGCTTACTCGGGGCGCCACCAGAGGGCATCTGGCAAGAGCTACGCTTGAGGCCATCGCCTATCAAGTTCGGGACGTGGTGGAGGCTATGGGCGCCGAAGCCGGCCTTAAAGTGCCACTGCTTCGAGTGGACGGTGGAGGCACTGCTAATTCACTCCTGATGCAGTTCCAGGCAGATATCCTGGGGGTGCCTATTCAGCGGGCGGCGGTGACTGAAATCACGGCGTTGGGAGCTGCCTACCTGGCGGGCTTGGCTGTGGGAATGTGGCGAGATACTGCCCAGCTTGCTAAATTGTGGCGTGCCGCTGAGACTTACGAACCGAAGATGTCCAGTGACCAGTGCGAGACACTCTACGCCGGCTGGAAACGAGCCGTAGAACGTGCCCGAGGTTGGGTCGAGAGTTGAATCTGATATTTCTAATTGATGTAGCGGCGAGGCTTTAGCCTCGCCCAATGCGACCCTTTAGGGTCGCAACTGCAGTTTAAAATATATCGTTGGTAAACACCCTTGAAGTTTGGAGAAACTAAATATGAAGAGAGATTTTGACGCCATTGCCAGGGAAAATTTCGACCTGATTGTAATAGGCGGCGGCATTATAGGCACCGGCATTGCCCGGGATGCGTCTCTCCGCGGTATAAAGACTTTGCTCATTGAGAAGGAAGACTTTGGCTATGGTACCACTTCTCGTTCCTCGCGCTTGATTCACGGAGGACTGCGTTACCTGCGAATGCTGGAGTTTCACCTGGTGGGGCAGGACCTGCACGAGAGAGAAGTTCTATTGAAGATTGCACCTCACCTGGTGCATCCCTTCCCTTTCATCATACCCATAACCAGCCTTTATTACCAAATAGCTCTGAGCATAGGTGTGCGAATGTATGACGTGATGGCATCGGGCAAGTCTATGCTCTCCCACCAGCATCTCTCGCGCCGCGAGGCTCTGGAGACGGAGCCGGAACTTGAGGAGCTGAAAGGCCTGAGAGGTGCCATACTCTACTACGATTGCCAGGCGCCGTTTACGGAGCGGCTGGGCATAGAGAATGTGCTCTCCGCCGCGGAGCACGGAGCCACCATCATAAACCATGCTCAGCTTACCGGCTTCCTCAGAGATGGTAATGACGTGTGCGGCATAGAAGCGCTGGATTGCCTGTCAGGAGAGGTCTATAGAGTGAAGGCACGTCTGGTGGTCAATGCCGCCGGGCATTGGGTTGACTGCGTAAGAGACCTACTCCACGGCGGCCCGGCCAGCATTGTACGCCGGACCAAGGGCATACATCTGCTTACCCCAAAGCTCTCACAAAAGGCTCTAGTTCTCTTTTCCCCCGTAGATGGTCGTCTTTTCTTCGTTATGCCCTGGCTGGACTACACTCTCATAGGCACCACCGATACCGACTATTCCGGAGACCTTGATGCCGTTTGTGCTGACGAAAAGGATGTAGCTTATCTGCTGCAAGGAGCCCGCCAAGTCTTTCCCAAACTGAGGAGCGAGGATGTCTTGTACACCATCGCCGGTCTGCGTTCCCTGGTTCATATTGGCGGTGAAAAGCCATCGGACATTACACGTGAGCACAAGGTGCTTGACCATAAACAGAGGGACGGCATAGAGGGCTTAATCTCGGTGCTGGGAGGCAAGATAACCGCCTACCGCGCCGTGGCCAAGGACGCAGTGGACGTGGTTTGCCGCAAGCTCGGATTGAAAGCAACGTGCACCACAGCAGAAGTGCCTCTGCCCGGAGCACCGGCCGTTTCACAGAAAACGGTGGTGGAGGCGGCTAAAGAAAGCGGTCTATCCGTAGAGACGGTAACGCATCTTGCCGACCTCTATGGCTCCTGCTTCTCACAGGTCTTGGAGTTGGTGCGACGTGACAAGCGAGGCGGGCAGCCCCTCTGTCCCCACTGCCCGGACATCCTGTCTCAGGTAGAGCACAGTGTGAAGGAAGAAAGTGCTCTTACCGTGGCCGATTTCCTGCTCCGGCGCAGCGCTATTGGTCTGGGCGCATGCCAGGGGCTGGATGCTGTGGAGACGGTGGCACAGGAGATGGGGCGTGTCCTGGGGTGGAGCAAAACTGAGCAGCAGCGGCAGGTTGAAGCCTACCGTGCCCAGGCAGCTCTATGCCAGCACTTCAGGGCTGGCTCCAGGAAACGGTCAAGGCAGACCAAGAAGGTTTGACACTCAAAGCCGACTGTGCTAACTTTTAACGCGTGGCAGCGTAGCTCAGTGGCAGAGCAGGGGACTCATAAGCCCTTGGTCACTGGTTCAAATCCAGTCGCTGCCACCAATCTTAAATCCCTAATCAAGCAGCTCAATAAGCTTTCTCATACTGACAGAGACAAACTATTCTCACTTTTACATTCAGCCAAAGCCTCAACCCCCTGCTTCTCCTGTCGCTTCCAAAGGTGGTATTCGAAGAGAACGACTTCCGCTGTATCTGGCTGAATATGTATGGCATTTTAACCATTGTAAATACTCTAGTAATGAGCAATTTTATTAGCTGTTAAAAATGCTTTATAATTACAAGCTGATACATAAAAATTAGTGGCTAGAATAGCACTTTAACCTTAATATTTAAGACTAGTCTGAATGATGATATACTCATATACTAAAAATGGTTGAAGAAGGAGGTAATTAACTTATGCCAGACTATGCGGCTTTAAAGGAAAAGGTGGATGAACTGGCAGCAAGAGTCTGGGATGTGCCGGCCCTTGAGGCCAGAATTAAAAAACTGGTTGCGGAGGGGATTCCCAAGAAGACACTTAACCCGAAAGAGATATTGGCCAACAAGGAGCAAATCCTCAATCGCGTTCAACTGCGGGCTGAGGAATACAACTTTATTCTCAAGAATTGTGCTCAGGGCACAGCGCTTGCCCTGATGGAAGAATTCGGTCTGGGCAATATGGAGATTATTAAGGCCTTGACCCCATTTCCCGGTGTCGGCGGTACCGGCGAGATATGTGGGGGCATAACTGGGACTCTGATTAACTTTGGTCTCTATTTTGGCAGTGATGACCGGCTAGATTATGAAACGATGAATAACACTATAATGATTTCCCAGAAATTTATGGCCCTTTTCGAAGGCAAAATAGGGCATATGTATTGCGCTGACATCATCGAAACGGTGATACTTGGACATAGACTAAATCCCGGGGAAAGTGAAGCGGCTATGATGACATTCACGGGCGAGAAGGGTTTTGAGAAGTGTGGTCTGCCTCCGGGGGTAGGTGTCAGGCTTGCCGCTGAGTTTATTATCGATAGCATGAAGTGAAGCAATAGGCATTTCACGTTTCGCCCTCCTTTTTACAGGCGCAAAGCTTTTAGTGGTCACTACACGCAAGCGAAGCTGAGTGTGGGAGGCGAGTTTACTAGATTACACTGTTCTGAGGAGTTTCCATGTCTGGTATTGTTTGGCATATCTTCGCCTTTGGTGTGATTGGTATTTTTCTGATTGTGGTCACGTATCGTACGTTAGCCATCGTCAGGTTGCCGGTCCATCTGAGATGGGAACTGGCACCGATACCGCATGAGAAGGGGAAGGGCCGATATGGGGGTTCCTATCTCGAGGAGTATGAATGGTGGAATAAGCCGCGACACCAGTCCCGTATCGCTCCAATAATATATATGGCAAAGGAGATCTTTCTGCTGAGGGGCATTTGGGAGCACAACAGGGCGTTATGGCCTTTGACATTTGCCTTTCACACGGGCATCTATCTGATTGCAGGGATGCTTTTCTTAAGCGTGGTAAACGCCGTGTTCATTATCGCTGAAGTACCGTTGTACGTCCTGAATGTTTCTCTAGGGATTGCCTCCGTTTTTGCATTAGTAGGCTATCTGCTCGGCAGCCTGGGGGCTATCGGTTTAATCCTTAAACGTGCCCTTGATTCCAATCTCAGGCCGTTTAATACCATCACCAAGTATTTTAACCTCGTGTTTCTGGGTGCGGTCTTCATCAGTGGCGCTTACGCCTGGTTCTCTTCGCCGGATTTCGCATCGGAAATGAGCCTCTTTATAAAAGGGCTGATTACCCTTGATGCCGGCGTAACACTTACCTTCTCACTATCGCTGCATGTAGTTATATCGTTATTGTTCATTCTGTATCTCCCCTGGACAGACATGATTCACTTTATTGCCAAGTACTTCACCTATCATGAGATACGATGGAATGATGCCCCACAGGATGAGAAGATGGAAAGAGAGCTGCGTGGTCTTCTGGCTCAGCCCGTTAGTTGGTCGGCTGCCCATGTAGAAGCCAACGGCAAGAAAAACTGGGTAGATATTACCACAAAGAAGACGAGTGATGAAAAAGAGTCTTAAATTAGCTGATATCTCGAAAGATGGGGATACTCAACTCACCGATATTAATCTTGATGAGCTGATACCATTACCACCGCCCTACGATAAGCCAGAGGAACTGCCTGGGTTTAAGCGGCTTACCGAAGACCAGAGAGAAAGACTGGTCTGCAATCTTGACGGCGTTGTTTCCTACGCAGCTCTGCCCAAGCCGAAGAGCAAAGAGGAAGAGAAGAAGTATGTCGAGCAGTTTGTCTCGGGACTGAAAAAGCTCCTGAGCCGGGAGAACAACTGGACATTTCTGCAGCCACTACTTCTTTCCCTAGATTATTGCGCCCAGTGTCAGACATGCTGTGATGCCTGTCCGATTTACCTTGCCAGCGGCAAGAATGACCTCTATCGCCCCACCTATCGCTCGGAAATCTTCCGGCGCCTGGTTAATAAATACGTCAAGCCCGGCGGCAAGTTGAGGGCAAAGCTCAACGGGGGTGATATTGAGCTCAACTGGACCACCATAACCAGGCTGTACGAGCTGAGCTATCGTTGTAATCTCTGCCGTCGCTGTGCCCAGTCCTGTCCCATGGGGGTTGATAACGCTCTTATCACCCGTGAGTTGCGCAAGCTCTTCAGCCAGGAACTGGGATGGGCTCCGAAAGAGCTCCACGAGAAGGGTACTGTGCTCCAGCTTGAGGTCGGCTCCCCCACCGGGATGAAACCACATGTTGCCAAGGACAACTTGAAGTTTTTGGATGAGGATTTTACCGAGGCCACCGGTTTTGAAGTCTCGACGCCGTGGGACAAGGAAGGGGCTGATGTTCTGCTAATGCACAGCGCTGGTGACATTGTCTCCTTTCCCGAGAGCCCGATTGCCTTTACCATTTTATGCAATGCCGCTGGACTCAGCTGGACGCTCTCATCGGAGATACCGGGATACGACGGCGTCAACTATGGCGTGTTCTATGACGATGTCCAACTGGCTAGGGTCGCTACCAGGCATGCCCAGATTGCCAGAAAGCTCAAGGTAAAAAAGATAGTCATGGGGGAGTGCGGACACCAGCACAAGGCTCTGATGACGGTAGCCGACAGGGTGCTTACCGGAGACCTGAATATACCACGGGAGAATGTGATGACCTTCCTGGAAAACATCGTTTTCAGCGGTAAGATTAAGTTTGACCCGTCAAAGAACGATTTCCCGCTGACACTTCATGACCCCTGCAACATAGTGAGAAACCTGGGCATAGTTGAGCCCCAGCGAAGGATTCTTCGCTATCTCTGCCCTCAGTTCCGTGAGATGACGCCTTACGGAATAGACAATTATTGTTGTGGTGGTGGCGGCGGCCTAAGCGTGATGTCCGATGTCAACTTCACCGACTGGAAGGTGTACGTTGCCGGCAGGATGAAATTCAAACAGATTCTTGAAGCCTTCAGTGACCAGCCCGGTCCGGAGGTAAAGAAATACCTATGTGCACCGTGCTTAAACTGCAAGCTGCAATTCCGAGACATCTTAGAGTACTATGGGGTGCGGGAAAAATCGGGCATTATTTGCGGCGGTCTTGCCGAATTAATTGTTAATGCAATGGTTGATATTAAGAAGCCTTTTATTACATGGGAAGGGTATTAAAAAGAGTATGCTAACACCATGGTATACTATATTCTTGCTTTCAGCAGTTGAGAACTGCAGAATGGTGGCATGAAAAATAATAACTGTCCAAGAGGAGGTTGATTCTTATGGCACAAATGGAACTGGCCGGCAATATGTACGAAGTTGATGAGAATGGCTTTATGCAGGAAACTAAAAAATGGAATGAAGACGTTGCAAGAGCCTATGCTGCAAAAGAAGGTGTAAATGAATTAACAGAAGACCACTGGGAGGCGATTAAATACCTGAGAACTTATTACCTCGAAAACGGTATGTGCCCGATGATAAGAAGGCTTATCAAGACAACAGGTTTCAACCTGAGTCGACTCTATGAACTCTTTCCGCAGGGACCTGCAAACTCCGCATGTAAGTGGGCAGGGATACCCAAACCAACAGGATGCGTATAAATTCAGGCACCTGTCGGTTTAAGTCAACTTTTTAGATAATTAACTAACAGCCCCGACTGAATCAGCAGTGATATAGATTGAAACCGTCTGCTAGGAATATGACTCTATCCATAGACCAAACAAAAAACCCTCTGGGTCGTAACCCAGAGGGGGCTAGTGGAACGACCCACTAGTGATGATGATGAAGTTATAGCCATTCCACACACAAAAGCCAATAGCGGTTTGGCTTTAATTGCTCACAAGTTTGGATAAGCCGTCTAGGAAATTGAAATGGCATAGAAAAACAATTGAACTAAGAAGCTGACCTGCCCCCAGGTTATTGTACCACTTCTTAGGTTATGAGCAGCACAGTTTCCGGGGAAGGGGGCCTTTAGATAATACCGATAAGCTTTGCCAGGGCAAGGGCACTGAACCCTTACATATATGCAAGTATTAATTCCGGTCGGCCCCGTAGTTGAGCAGCAGCCTCAAAACCACACCTTGACTGGGCAGTGGTCCGAAATGTTGGCTTTCCAGTCATCTATCACCTCAGGGTATCTGGGATGTCTAAAGTTCACTTTCTCATTTTCTCTAACCCCGCTCGGGGCGCTGGTAACGAGATCTGGCTCAAAGTGGACAAGAGTCGCTTCTCTGGGCAGTGTCTCGCCTGCAGCATCGAGCTTCCGGTAGGCCAATCCGTGGCGCTCAATATGTGGTACACGCGAACCGTCTGTTTCTACAACCCTGGCAACACGCTCCCCCAGTGCCCTTGAAACAAGAATAAAATCGATCTGAGAGACATAGCCCTTGCTTTGCCAATAGTGAGTCCACCGGTCATCAACAGGCCTGTACGTTGCCAGCAGGTCAGTCAGATGTGGAGACTCAAGCAGGGGAGCAACCCAGGGGCTCACCGTCGTGTCGTTGAAGTCACCAACTACGGCATAAAGGGCTTGGTTGTGCTGGCTTTCAAAGCGTTCTTTGACGTAATTGCCCACTGCCTGTGCCTGGCCTAGGCGTCGCTCATGGCTGTCCTTGAGATTCTTGAAATATTCTTCGTCGCTTTCACCTTTTTCTCTGACTACAAGCTTCGACTTAAGGTGATTGATGAATAGCGTAAGCAGGACACCATCTGGCAGTTCAATCTCGGCTTCCAGACAATCGCGGCTGAAGATTCGTTCCCCTTTTCGTTTGCCTTCTTTATATACGTCATCTATATGGGTACGTATTCTTCTGATAGGGAAGAGCGACAAGAGCCCGACATCTATGTTGCGCGGGTCATAGCCATCGATGAGCAAAGAATGTGGGTAGTAATTGTTCAGGTACCGCTGGTTAAACACGCGGATTGCTTGCATGTTCTCGACTTCCTGAAAGCAGAGAATATCTGGAAGCACCCCGTCTGGTTCTTTGAGTGCACGGGCAGCCAGCCGCCTTCTCTGCGTATCCCACACGATGTACTGTTTCTCGCCATAGTGACCGAAGGAGACCCCGGGAAGAAAACCCGTCAAACCGGCTTCGGCTGCTTCTTTTAGGTCTTCTTTTGACTTCGATCCAGGATAGCTGCGCGTAAACTTGTAGCGTAAGAAGAAGTTGTTAGCGTTGAAGGTAGTAAGCGATGGCATGCAAGTTCTCCTTTCTCAGTTATGGCATCCAAACGGCAATTGCCCATAGTCTTTGTGGGCCAAATCCTCTAAGTGTCCATTTGACCCGCCCCAAATCATTGTACCACTTCTTACGTGTGAGCAGTATAGTTTCCGGGGAAGGGCGGCTCTAGATAATGCCGATGAGCTTTGCCAGGGCAAGGGCGAGAATCAGGTAGCAGCCGTTGCTTGCCAGAGTCACCCCTACGAAGGCTGCCAGCGCTTTTCCCCGGCTGACATCGAGATGGCGGGCATGCACAAGCATGAAGGCCAGTATGCTGATTCCTCCAAAAAGCAGGAATAGAACGGCGAGGGATTGAATTGCCAGACCGAGGGTGAAAAGTAAAAAGAGTACTAATCCAGGAATGACGATTAAGGCAAGATTAATGGCCGGGTATATCAGGCTGTAATACCAGCGCAGGCGGTTCTTGGGGTCGTGTCCTTTGCCTATGAGGCGAGGCATAAGGAAGTGCCAGGCGAGTACCCAAAAAGCCAGCCCGAATACCAGCGCGAAGATAAGGGCTAAAATAACCGCGTTTGCCTGTATGCCGGCGTATAGCTGGCTTAGTGCGGTTTGCGGCCTGGTAATAATAACGATATCCTCAGTAGAATTGCTCTGAGTATAGGTGGCTCGCCACACCCGACCGAAACTACCTCTCGCCTCATCCACGGCATAGGCTGGTTTCTGATAGTACTCGGCAATGCGTGCCTGTGTACCATATTTGTAACCGGACTCGTCAGACCCTATCGCCGGATAGCTGACATCAAAATCTCTCCCCGGGGGTGCGACTATGTATACGCGCGTGAGCTCGATGGGTTTAGACCATGATGCTCCTGTACCAAGGGGATATGAGTACGTGTTGCCTGATTCACTGGAAACCAGCGATGCCGTCCAGGCTAGATGGATGCCCGGCTCATCGGCTTCTGAACCCTCCGTGGACGCGGAGGCGCCTTTAGCCTGCGGCTGTGTCCGCAATTTAACTACGGCAATTTGCTGCCCGCGCAGTCGGGAGAGCACCTCCTGAACCGAACTATCCAGGCCGGTGGTTTTTACCAGCGCCTCTAAATCGGTGTTCTCATCGATGCCGTAGATGCTTATCTGAGAGCTCTCGGTCTGAAATGTAGCCTCAGGCTTCGGCTGTACTGCGCTGCAGCCGCTGAGCAGCAGCGGTGCCCAGAGAGGTACCAGCAAAACGCCGTTAGCTAGCAGCGTTCCGGCGAACAGCTCGTTTAATGCCAGGTTTTTATTGAATGCATTGCTGTGAAGAATAGAGTCCAATTGTGCGGTGGTTTGCTCATTAAATATATGAATTCTCTGCTCAACCACGCTGAAATCAGCGGCGCCGGTGCCTAAGGGAAGAAAGAAGGTTACCTCATGAGATTTTCCGGTAGCATCCAGAATGGATATGAAGAGGTCTATTTTTGCCGTATCCTCATTCTTTAAGGTGATGACTGCTATTTGCTGCCCTTCCTTAAGGTTTACCCATATCTCGTAAGGGGCAGCGGCTCCGCCATCGGCTTTTGCCGGAAAGGGGCTGGCTAAAAGCACCATAAAAACAAGCAGGAGAAAAAGACTGAGCCAGCGAAGCACATTCTTAGTCAACATATTCGGCATAGGCGTTTGGGGATATTATGCTCCGTTATTCCAGGCTGGTCAATACTATGTACTCGTCCAGTACATTAGTGACACTTGCTGTTGTTATTGCTAAGAGCGAGATTCCTCGTTGGCGCTTGGAACAGGGCCTGCTATCCCTATTCTTCTTTCCGTCATCGCGAGGAGCGTGAGCGACGTGGCGATCTCAGCCTACGTCCTGTCATTCTGAGCGCAGCGAAGAATCTCATGTTATACCCATCACAGAGATTGCCACGCCTTCGGCTCGCAATGACACCGGGGACATTACCCAATGTTACACTATAAAATTGTCACCCGTCTATCTGAACGAGTTCAGGCTCGACTCCTGGTGGGGCAGGTCAAGGGTTGCTTGCTTTTATTACTTGCAGGTTCCCGCGCTTGAGAAGAGCTTCCTTCTGCGGGGTAAGCTGGTTTTCCTTCAATATCTGGTTTAATCCGCCTTGAGCCAGGTAGTCTCTGAAACACTTATGATTATCTCTTCCGGCAATGAATTCCACAGCCCTGATGAGATAAGCGATGGAGTTTTTGGGTAAAGGGACCTGGAAATCTATGAAAATCAAGGTTCCTTTCTTTTTCACCACCCTTTTCATCTCGGAAACCGCTCTATTTCGCTCGTCTCTTTCCATCTCGTGCAACCCAAGTGATATGGAAGCGCAATCGAAGTAACCGTCCGGGAACGGCAGCTCGGTAGCGCTGGCTAGACGGAAGGTGCTATGGTTGAATCCCCGTCTTTTCCTGTTCTTTTCCGCCAGTTCGATCATGCTGGGGTTCTGGTCTACGCCGGTGGCAATGGCACCCTTTTGCGCATAGTGGAACACCTGGTCGCCTGTCCCGCAGCAGACATCCAGCACTCTGTCGCCCGCTTTGATGCCGGAAAGCCCGGCGACACAAATCCTGACGTCTTTCAGTATGGGGTCGACCAGAGTCGAATAGTTGAATAGAAGCACAGTTACGGATTATACCACTTCCTAAATTAGGGTAGTGGGTCAATTTGGACATAATGCGGTTCAATTTAAAAATATGGATATTGTATAATGCGCAGTATGGATTGGCAGATTGTTTTCTATATTGATGAGGAAGGCAATGAACCTGTAAAAGATTTCATTTTAGGGCAACCCGATGGGGCGATAGCAGAAATTTTGCACGTATTCAAATTATTGAGGCAATTTAACGTTACACTAGGACTGCCTTACGTAAGAAAAATAGATAAGTCCGGTATCAGAGAACTTAGAATTAAACATGGTTCAGATATATATCGTATTTTCTTCTTCGCCTATACAGGGCGCAAGTTTATACTATTGCACGCTGTTTTAAAAAAGGAAGACAAAATGTCAGAAACCGATAAAAATTTAGCGATTCAGAGAATGAATAACTGCAAATTGGGGTATTGACAATATAACAGTTGTGTTATATAATTCTTTATCATGATAAAGAATTAAATGGGGGGCAATAAGATGGCAAACAAAAAAGCTACAACATATGAGGAATTTGAGGCAGAACTACTTAAAAAATCGGGAATTCGCAAGGAATATGAGGCTTTGCAGCCTAAATATGACATGATACGGAGTTTGATAGAACGCAGAAACCAATTGCGAATTAGCCAAAAACAACTTGCTGAGATTGTTGGAACAAAACAACCTGCCATATCTAGATTGGAAAAGGGTGATTACAATACTACACTTAGTACACTTTTCAAGGTTGCGAATGCTCTTGGCCTAGATATTTCTCTCAAAGCTCGAACAAAAACCGAGCAGACTTGTGATAAAGTTCCTGCTTAAACCGGTAGTGAGTATCAGCACCGACATGTTGGGGTTCTGGTCCACGCCGGTGGCGATGGCGCCCTTTTGCTCATAGCGAAACACCTGGTCGCCTGTCCCGCAGCCGACATCCAGCACTCTGTCGCCCGCTTTCACGCCGGAAAGCCCGGCGACACAAATCCTGACATCTTTCAGTATCGGGTCAACCAGTGTCGAATAGAAGCACAGTTATAACAGGCCGTGGCTATTAAAATTCTCACCATCGGTTCATGTTTTGAAAGGTCAGCTCCGGGTTCGTTCTTGCTCCCATTACTAAACCTTTAGCTTCTCCAACTACTATGTCATATTCATTATTTGCCATTGCTGTCAGAGCTGCCTTATCAACTTCAGATGGTGATATACCTCTATATTCCTGGTCTCCTTCTTCAGTAGTCCCTTTGCCTAATTCAGTATCCACTGCAGGCGGTACTATTTCAAATACTTTTATGGAAGTATCCCGTAGTTGATATCTGAGGGATACGGTGAACGAATGAATTGCAGCTTTAGTAGCGCAATAAACAGGCATAGATGCTATAGGCACAAAACCTAAGCCAGAGGAAACATTGATAATAGCTGACTCCTTTTTCTTTAGAAGCAACGGGATAAAATATGCAGACAAGTGAATAGGGGCAATCAAATTGGTCTCGACCTCATTTTCATGACTGAACAAATCTTGAGTCCCCTTCTTGAGATTTACCATCCTTTGAATTCCGGCATTATTTATTAATACATTAAGGTCTCTAAAATTATCTTTGACCCAGTTGAATAATGATTCGCGTTCTTTTTCTCTGGATACATCACATACTTTAGCCTGTATTTGCGGCAGCTTATCCTTGGCTTCTTTTAGCTTACCTTCCCTTCTTCCACAGATAATTACCTTATTGCCAGCACTTACCAAGGTTTCAGCCAATGAGAAACCGATTCCTGTTGCTCCGCCAGTAATTAAGATTGTATTATTTTTAGTTTCCACTATTTCCCCCTCTATTTGAGAATTTGATTTCCTTGATTTATATTAACATTTTTTGAGAGTTCTACGTTTCGTGAGTTGACGGCTGACTTGCCTTTATTATTGTACAACCCTTTGTGCCATAGTTCTTGGAGCGCATGCTGGTATGATTGCTAAGGCATACTATACTGATGATGACAAACAGGTATTACTAGGCGGTGGGATGTTTTGATAGCATTATTGGGGGATAGACCCAATAGTGGGAATATCCCACTTGACAGATAATCCCACTCATGGTATACTATCGCTGCGATGGCTACAATAATAAGGGATGCAGATTTCAAAAAGATAGCTGATAGCGTAAAACCGGACGCTAAAAGGCGAGTAGTTCTGCAAAAGGTTCAAATACAGGAAGGCGTCAGCTATCATATATACAGCAACAGCATTGGGCAAATT
>JAPLHH010000062.1 GCA_026389735.1 Chloroflexota bacterium
GAGTTCTTCACTGGCTTCAACCCCCTTCTTTGTGAGCCGATAATAGGTTCTGGATGGGGCCGGGGGATAATTATCCTGTATAGCTGAGGGCTGAGTTTCTTCGGTTGTTTCCACCCATCCAAGGCGCTTGAGTACACCAAAGTACATAAGGAACGAGTGATACCGCATGTGCGTAAACTTCCGTGATATCCTCTTTAGCTCTCGCTCGTAGATTCTCTCAGCCTGCTCCTCGGTAACATCCTCACCGCTTAATACCATGCGACTGATAATTCTCTCAGAACGCTCCCGGGCGGTTGCCCTGGCCAGAGCTTCTTTATACTCGAAGTTGATGTCGGCTTGGGCAGAACCGCGATTAGCGTCAATCTTGAGGGAATGGCTAGTGTTCCTCCTGAGAATGCAGATGAAATTGCTCAGAAGCTTCGGCGGGAGATTCTGCAGTTCACCGGGCATGACGTCGCGGTCATTGTAACCGATACTGAATGGCTTTCGCGCTTTGGGACACTCGATGTTGCTATTGGTGCTTCAGGAATACAAATCAATGCCAGAAAACTGGGTGCTCTCGATTTATATGGCAAACCAAAGTATAGAGGAATGGATAGCATCGTGGATGAGATAGCTTGTGCTGCCGTCGCGGGTATATTTTGATGTTCTGCACCTCATCAGGTTCTCGGTCACTATTCTTACCAAAGAGAACAGTCCCATCCTTAGTAGCCGAGCCTAGAGCAATAATAGTGTCACACATCTTTTCCCTCCCTTCGCCTCATGTTTAGTTACCGAGAGATTATCGAATATTTGCCGGGCTCACCATTTATACCCCGTAAAGCAATCTGTGTCAAACCCACCTTACACCTTGCCTCGTTTGGCTGCAGCATTTATACTGTAAGATGCATTTTAAGGAGAGAAAATGCCACGCGGAATAAAGTTGGGCGAGGTTTTCGGGATTCCGGTACGGGTGCACTATACCTGGTTCATCGCTTCAGCCTTGATAATAATAACCCTGGCCCTTACCTTTCGTGGAATCAATCCTCTGTGGCAAAACATAATACTTGGGATAATCGCCAGCTTGCTCTTCTTTGCCTCCATGTGCGCCCGTGCGCTAGCCCAAAGCTCCGTAGCTATCAACAGAGGTATGCTAGTAAGGAGCGTCACACTGTATGTCTTCGGTGGCGTGCCACGGATAACGGAACAGGACACCCGACCTATTCCCGAGATACTGATGGCTATAACTGGCCCCTTCTCCAGCCTTGTGATAGCCGGCATATTTTACGCACTCTCCTACGCCCTGGCCGGCACTGCAACCTTTATGCCTGCCGAATTCATGCAATGGCTGTTCTACTTCAACATTATGATGGCTCTGTTTAACCTCATCCCGGCTTTTCCCCTAGACGGAGGCAGGGCTCTGCGAGCGATCTTGCAGCTTACAATGGGAGATTACAGCCGGGCAACGCGCATCGCCACCTTCACTGGACGAGTCATAGGCTTCCTGCTCATCGCTGTCGGTATTCTGGCGGTTATCCTCCCCGGTAATTGGTTTGCCGGCGTAGCCACGGCTGTTTTCGGCTGGTTCCTGGAAGATGCCACCACGACTGGCCGGCGTCGGGCGCTGGTACGCGATGCTCTCCGCGGCATAACAGCCCAGGATATGATGACCCAGGACTATACTCCCATCAAGCAGCAAATCAGCTTTGGACTGGTCCGGGAATATATTATCAATTCCGGGCAACACTGCTTTGTAGTCATCGAGGACGGTAAGCTGCAGGGAATCGTAACCCTGGGTGACATACAGATACCAGAAAAGCGCTGGGACTCAACCCGTATCAGCGACATAATGACGCCCGCCAAGAGGCTCAAGACGGCTCAGCCTGACCAACCAGCCGTAGACCTGCTCGAGCAGATGGATGACTACGATATAGACCAGATACCAGTAGTACAAGAGGATAGGTTGGTCGGCATGGTCACAAGGGAGCGCCTACTCCGTTTCTTAAAAGCCCGCGCTGTGCTCAAAGCTTAGAAATCAAGCTTAATGCGAGTGCTCAGCTGTCATTGCAGGAGTGTAAGCCCCGAAGCAATCCCTGTTCCTCTTTCTGTCATCGCGAGGAGCGTAAGCGACGTGGCGATCTCGATGGGGAGGCATTGAGATTGCCACGCTGCGCTCGCAATGACGGAGGAAGTTGCTGAACACTCTCATGAATCAGCCTTTTATCTGGTTGAGGCAGCCTCCGGCAAGGCCGGAATTTCATCAATGACTTTTCTCTGCCGACTTTCCTGGTAATAGACCCTCCATTTAGCCTCGAACCAGCGGAGGGGTCTTTCAGCCTGCGACCACACCTGCACTCTCAAGTCACGCGGGTTATCGGTTGCCCATGATGCCTGGTAGACCTCGGCTAAGGGCGTGCCGGCTACTATCTCGATTTCATAATGGTCGCGCTTCGTTCCCTCAGGCAACAACCCCTGCCGATATATGTTCCAGTCCACCTGTATGTAGTTTCTCGGAGCAGCTTTAGTCCGCAGGTAAAGACGGCAATCCTCCGGATTATCAGGGCTCAGCCAGCGCAGTTCCTCAATGCCGGTAAAAATCGCCGATGAGTTGACTCGACTGACTTCATAACGGCTCCTCAAGTCTCTCTCATACGTGGGCGGGTAATACTCCACCACGTCCTCCCACTCCTGCCATCTAGTATATGACTGGTTCCAATGCCATAGCCTGTTGCTACTGCCAAGAACATCACCGGCAATATCCTGCCAATAATCTGTTCCCAGGAGCGAGGCAGCCTTATGTTCGAAGCCACCGTCTCTAGCCAGAACCGAGCATTCTATAGACCCCCCGAAGATATAGCGCAATATTTCCCCTGCCATGAAATCAGCTACCACTTTTATAGTGTGGAAGTCGCTATGGCCGTATTCGCCGTAGTAGATGACATCGGCGCCGTCAGAGTATTGAGCCGACATCGGTAGGGCACCATCATCCATATCCCTGGGATAAGCATCAACCCCACCATAATCAAACTGCGGGCTCAACGGTGCGTTTTCACCCGATATGAAAGCTAACCAATGTCTGTTCTGACTCACCCACTTGCCGTCTTCAGAGCTATCATAGGTTGCCACTGACATGCAAGCACCCCGGGCAGTATTCCACAAAGCCGCACGGCAATAGGTGACAAACGACCCACCACCAGCCACCGAATACTTATCCAGGCTTATAATCGGGCTATTAATAGTGACTACAAGCGCCGTCCTTTCAGCTAAGTTGCCAATATTCTTGGCTACAGCATAAAGAGCTGACTTGCCTCCCATGCTATGCCCAATCAAGATCACATTCCCCTTGCTCGGCAAGTATTTATCAATGCTATATGCGATGTTCTTAGCCCAAGTCTCGACATCCACATCGTTGGGATAACATCTGTTCAGAGTATTGACATTAACCTTAATGCCGGGATTAGCCTGCTCATACTCAAGGATATAGCGAGGTATCTGCTCAAGGACGGAATCAGCCAGAAGTTGTGGCCCACAAGGATTTCCAGCAGCGCCATGAAGAAAAACAAAATTCAGCTCCTTGACCCCAACAGGGCTCTCCACGGCTGAGCCGGCTGAACCGGAAAAGCCAAGCTGAAGGCACAGCACAATGGCTGCCACCACTGATAATCGCTTCATAACCTGATTTAACATTACACCGGCAATTATTGCCTACCCAAAGAGGATGTAACAAGAATAACACATGCCCAGTAATATTTCACGTTCGAAAAGGAATACGCCAAGAAAAGCATAAAGTGCGTAGCCTATCCGCCAGAATGGAAATAGCAGTCTTACTTCAATGATTTCGTCCAGCGATGTACGCATACAAACTTGCGTTTTTTCCTAAAGGCCGCTATACTTTGCTAGCGGTGCTGATCACACACGCTTTTAAGTAGAATTACGCATTGAGCTAAACCATGAAAGGAGGCATTAACACATGACTTGGGATCCAGTAACCACAACTAATTTCGTGCTATGCATCGTAATACTCGCCCTGGGCATCTGGGCTTACGTCAAGAAAAAGAATGATGTGCCCCTTTATATAGGCATAGCGTTCGGCCTTTTTGCTGTGTCACATCTTATGACACTCCTTGGGCTCGCCGCAGGCTTGACCGTCTTTCTTGTCATAATCAGACTAATCGCCTATCTGTTAGTAGTGTTCGCTTTATACAGAATACTGGCCAAAAAGTAGCCGAAATAGACGGCTGAAAAAAACGGCAACGGTTGGCTTCGGACTAGCAGATACAGTGTGTCCTGTGTGAGGACGAAATCTAAGCCTTTGGGAAACCAATTACCTAGTGAAGTCCAAACACTCGTTTAGCGTTCTCATAGAGGAACAGCTTCTTTACTTCGTCGTCCAGTCCGAGTGCATCCAGGTCCTTTAAGCACATGGCTGCAGTAACCATGGGGTAATTTGTGCCGAAAAGGACCTTTTTTCGCCCGTTTGCTTTCAAGTAGTCTACGAACTCCTTCGGGTAGCGTTTGGCAGTATAGGCCGAGCTATCAATATAGACATTTGGATGTTTCGTTGCCACAGCAATCATCTCCACCGTCCAGGGATATCCGATGTGCCCCCCAACGATCTTAAGTTCGGGAAATTCAATGGCTACCTCATCGATATAAGGTATCGGCCGCCCCGGCTCTGAAGGGCACAGGGGGCCAGTATGTCCCACCTGAAAACAGAACGGAATGCCAAGTTCGATACACTCAGCATAGAGAGGGTAATAACGCCTGTCAGTGGGGGGCAGGTTCCAAAGCCACTGGACTATTCTCAGCCCTTTAAAGCCGAGCTCACGTACACAGCGTCTCAGCTCTCGAATGCCATCCATCGGTCTGTACAAATCAACCGACCCGATCCCAACAAAACGGTCAGGATGTTTTCTAACAAGGGCAGCTACCTCATCATTTGAAATAAGTGACCCCTGCGGACCCCACCAGGCACATATTAAGCCCAGGCGAACGCCCGCCTCATCCATGGCAGCGATGGTAGTCTCGACTGGAATCTCCTCTGCTAGTTTTTCCGCCCCCGTCCATCTCCGAAGAGAATCGAACATGGGGTGGTTTGAGAACTTCAGGTTTGGATGCTGCATCCAGACATCGATAATTCCGTAATCTTTAGCCATAACATTCCCCGATTCTCAATGATGAGACTCTTGCGACTTGTATCCTTTATGCGACAGAAACCGTATTAGCTTCAGGCTCGAGTTTGGCGTCAGCATCATCGGTAAGCTCTAGCTCTGAATGGCGGCCAACGTGGCTGATTGTAGCTTAATGATAATTGCGATGCAACAATCCAAACTCCTCTCCAGGCCTGCTTATCCAACAGCGCGGTCTATCAAAGAATCCCTTTTCAGCGTTTGTCATCCATTTTTATTTGTGCGCTTCAATCCGGGAATCCACCTGGGCGCAGCCCTGCAATACTCCTCGTACGACGCTCCAAACTTCTTTCTCAAGTTCGGCTCCTCATAATAGACGACAAAAAGGTGGAATAACAGCCATACGAGAACAGCATAGGCAAGGAGAGCCAGTGACATGAAAAACACTGCTTCGCCGAGGAGTACGAGCAAAACTCCTGTATACATCGGATTTCTGTTCACCTGATACAGCCGCCGCGATACCAGCAATTTGGGGGGTGCTATAGGTGCCGGGGTACCTTTGCCGGCAAAAGTAAAGTCTGAGGCCGTCCAGAGATAGAACGCCGCGCCAAGAATGATTAGAACAATCCCAACGAACCTGAAGCCGCCAATATCATAGAAACATCCAAGACCGGATGCCAGCAGTAGATAGGGCACAAGGACAGTCACAGACCCGGGTACAAGTACGGTAAATATCAAGGTTCCGAAAATAACTCGCATGGCTTTTTTCGTAGCTATCTTAATTAAAGTGATGATATAATCTCAACTGCACCGCTCCAAATCTCAAGCAATCTCAAAAATTCAAATTCAAAGCATTTGGAAAGTTGAAATTAGGATTTATTTGGATTCGGAATTTCCTCGATTGTAGGATTGCCTCTATTACCATACCCCGGGCATCAGTGCCTTCCGCTCAGTCGGATAGTCAGAGAAGTGCTCACGGTACCAGATATGATTGGCTCGTGCCCTGGGCACGAGGTTGGCAGCAGTCCAAATAGCAAACGCCAAGCCCGGCAGGGACCAGGTAGCCACAGCCCAGCCAATCCAGGTAATAATCTCGCCGAAGTAATTGGGACAGGATATCCAACGATACAATCCCCCATAGGGGATTTTGTAACCAGATTCACCAGGTTTACGCAGATTGCACAGAGCGTGGTCTGCTCGGCGGTTGATAATAAAACCGGCGAGGAAGAGCCCCAGCCCGCCAATAAACTGTGGGGTCACAAGCCATTCGTTGGTGTAACCGCCGGCGAGCGTGAAAACATAACGGCCGTTAAGATAAGCGTTGGCCACGTTGAACAGAAGGCCTAAGCTCACGACGACGAGCGACATACTGCTGACCCCGGTGCGCCGACTGAAAGGGTAAATAAAAGCCCGGTGTATATAATGTGCCTCCCATAAAACCAGGAAGACAAGCGCAGTTATTGTGCTTGAGCTAGCACCGACCACAAAGCATACGATAAAGACGAGTGAAGCCGGTGCTTCCATAATAATCCATCCAAGTCTATCGCCTATTTTGGGTCCCCAGCTACTACTGATGTGACGGCCGTATGGGGCGACAATATAGAATAGCACCACAAAGATCGCCACTGCCAGTACAAACCAGCCAACGAGGAGAATGTTGAAAAACGCTTGCTCGCTCATAAGCGCTCGGTAGATCGTAGTATCACAGGGCGGTCAAGATAGCCATTTTCCTTGAACCACCGAAACGTGTCAACAACTGTTTCCCGTAGCGGGCGTGGATGGTAGCCGAGATACTGCGTCGCCCTTTCATGGCTTACATTTTGGTTGCTACAAAGTGCTCTGATGGAAGCGCTTGTGTAAAGTGGCCGTTTCCCAGTCAATTGGGCAAAGACGGCAGTAAACGGAGCACCAATGCGGGCTAGCCATAGAGGAAAGACTAGGCGAGGTGCCGGGACACCGGTGATTTCCTCCACGATGGCGGCTAAGTCAGGTACTGATGCCCAATGACCCGACAGAAGGTACTTGGCTCCAGTCGGGGCTTGCTCTTCGGCTCGAACTGCCCCTTCAACAACGTCACGCACATCCACCCAGTCAAATCCGCCGGCAACTAAGGCTGGCAGCTTACCATGGGCAAGGTTCAGCAGAGCCTCGCCTAAATATGATGGTCCGTAGTCATGAGGGCCAATAATAGCCGTCGGACTGATTATAATAGCATCCAGACCCCGTTCAATTCCCTTGCGCACTTCCTTCTCGCCCGCTGCTTTAGAACGGTCATAG
The DNA here is from genome assembly GCA_026389735.1 of Chloroflexota bacterium. Next base: position 7,386 of record JAPLHH010000062.1, read on the forward strand.
GGTGGGCTATGTTGCAGCTCCACCAGGGGGCGTGATTCATCAATCGGGATATCCAGAGGCTCTTGTTCGAAGGCATGGATCGAGCTGAAGTGAACAAGGCGGCGTACCCCGCAATAAAGGCACGCCTCGACCACATTTCGGGTCCCGATGACGTTGATTGACTCACATAGCGGCCATTCATCCATCGACAGCGAAATGTGGGCAGCCAGGTGATAAACTACTTCTGCATCTTTGAATGCCTCACATAGAGACGGCAGGTCGCAGACGTCACCTCTGACCATGTCGACGTTCAGGCTTTCGATTGCCTGGCGGTTCGTATGAACCAGTGCCCGGACAGTTCGACCTCGGGCCAGCAGAGCGCGAATTAAATTAGCACCAACATGTCCGTTGGCGCCGGTAACCACTGTTATCATCGTTATTTTCTTGGGTTTTAAAAACGCCAGGAGCTGAACAGCCGCTTGTCATCCTAAGCCCTTCGCTTTATG
>JAPLHH010000208.1 GCA_026389735.1 Chloroflexota bacterium
CGGTACTGTACGATAGACAGAACTAAGACCTTTGAACTAGCCTTCAGCTTATAGATACAGCGTCAGTTCGAATCCCCTTGGCTGGAGATGTGGTATAATTAGCTATAGCGCTAATCAAAAAGGGAGTGCACCATGACACCCAAATCGCGGCATGACCAAATTGCAGAACAATTAGCAAAGGCACTAAAAACCACATACGACCAAGGTAAGGGTGTAGACATTAAGAAACTAGGAATGGCAGCTGAGGTTGAACCAACTCCAGAAACATTCGCAGATGGTATTCAGCAGCTAAGGCCATACAAAGGCCGCAGGTACTTGGTAACAGATGATCGCCATATAAACGAAGCCGTGGAAAGAGTAAAGAATACAAAAATAGGCGTAATGAAGCCTAACGGCACTATAGTTAAGCCTGCCACGCCAGCAAGACGTAAGAAATAGCTCCAGTTCCCGGTCCTGAGGATTCTAGTCGCGCCAGGAGGGAAACACTGATGGCCGCAGGTACAGATATCCTCGAGAAAATCGTAACGGTTCCGTTTTCGCTCTCTCCAGCCCAACGTGAAGCCGTACTCTCCCAAGCGTCTTATCTCAGAATTGTCGCATCCGCTGGTGCAGGAAAGACCGAGACCATAACTCGTAGAATCGTGTACCTAATTACTCAAGGGGAAACGGCAAAATCCATTGTAGCTTTCACTTTTACTGACCGTGCTGCCCAAGAGATGAAGGAACGGATATACCGCAGAGTTGAGGATGTTTTGGGATCAGGGTCGTGCAAACAGCTTGGAGAAATGTATATAGGGACAATTCACGGTTTTGCTATGCGGCTGCTTCAAGACTGGTTTGGATATGGCAACTATGACGTTCTGGACGAGAATCAAGAGGTAGCACTAGTATTGCGCCACGGGTGGAGTCTTGGACTGAGCCCTAACGCCAAGCTTGGCTTAACGGGCAACTATTCGGAGAATTGTCAACTGTTTCTCAAGTCGGTTAATGTTGTCAACGATGAGTTAATTAATATGGGCCAGCTGGCCAAGGAAGCGCCAGATTTTGCCAGTGCATTGCAGAAATACGAAGGTATTCTAGACAAGAACAGGCTGCTCACATTTAGCCGCATCATAAGACTGGCTGTAGAACCTGATTACCTCAGCGAAGTTGTTGATTCTGGTCAGGTTGTTGGTTTCAAGGATGCCATCGTAGGTGAGGCTTATCCAGGGCTTGTGGTAAATCTGGCTGAGCTTCTCAGACATCGCCGCCACGATCCCCCCGGGCATACAGCCGTGAGGCATGACTGATATTACACCAGCGAACCTGGGGTTCTCCAGCCACTCCACTCCAGAGCCAATGCTGAGCACTGCCTCACTACCACACCTCGGAGATAAGTACGAGCTTGACCTTGATAGTAGTTGCTTTATTGAAGGCTCGGGCTCGTCTGATAGAGCCTTAACACGGTTAAGCATCTGGTGTTCATTGTTTTCTAGGAAGCGATTCTTGAGATAGCTGCTCAATATTTTCTTGACTTTTCTAAACCTGATGCTATCTTCAAGATGCCGGTAAGAAGCGTACTTTATCCACTCGCCGGCTGAAGACACGGTGACCTCCAGCCCGGCGGCTTCACAGACCTTGACCAGGTTGTTGTTGCTGAATCGGTTGGAGCGCAGATAGATCTCGCCGTTGATACCAACCAGCGGTCTTCTGGGAAGGCTAGGGTCAATGGCCGACTTGAAGGCGCTGGTCGCCTGCTCTATAACACTGGTGAAGTCCTCTTTACTGCGGATGCGGTCGTTAATCTCTTTCAGATGCTCGCTAAATAATCTGTCTGCCAGCCCCTTCTCCTTTTCGTAGGGGCGGGTACGCCATACTAGCCTTTCCAGACAGTCAACAGCAAAAATGCCTTTCATGGCCAGGCGTTGGAAATCGGGGCCAACGTCTATATCGCGGTAGGCATTGTTCGACACCGTGGTAAGCGTGGGAACGTCGAAGCCGACTTTCCTGAGCACTCGGCTCTGTTCCAGAGCATACTTGCCCAGGCGGCAGGGCCCGTAGGCGCTTACC
>JAPLHH010000055.1 GCA_026389735.1 Chloroflexota bacterium
AGGCTCAGCCCCACCGAATAGAGCAGGCTTTCTATTATGCCTATGTTGTGAATCCTGAGGATTCTGAGGAGAAGAAGGCCTGGGACGAAGCTGAGGAAGATAACGGCCACTGCCTGCCGTAGTACCGGTATATCGAGTCCCAGAGCACCGAGCCCGATGAGCCCCCATGTAGCCAGTAGCAGGCTGCCTGACAGCACCAGGCATTTTTTAATTTGCCAATCGTTAGGTGGTGTCATGCAAAGACCTTCCGGATTTGGTGGTAAGAGTCTTCAGCCACAATAGTACGCCTATTAAAGCCCAGGCTTTCAAGGTTTGGGTATATGTTTTTGGAGGATAGAACTGACGTGCGTAAGCTATATTGATATTCAACAGCTCGGCGCTGGACTGCAGCAAGGCACCAAAATAGTCACGGGGCAGGCCACTGTTCAACCACTGATGTATCGGTGCCGTTAACCCGGCTTTCTGCTTACCGGCAGCTACCTCCGGCGGCAGCAAGTCATAGTTCTTAATTAATTGCCTGAGCAGGTGTTTCGTTGTTCCATGCCGATGCCTTAGTGATATCGGAATGCTCAGGGCAAAATTCGTCATCTCCGGGTCAAGCAGCGGCGACCTTATTTTCAGCCCGGTAGCCGCCGCAGATTTATCCAACCTGAGCAGGTCATTGGGGAGTTCACCGCTAACCATGACATGTGATATTTTCTCGATATTGCTGCTGGCATTTGACATGTTGAGGGCTTTGACTGTGCTGTCAGTTAACCCCCGTGGACTGCTGCTATTGAGCAGTCTCGCCAAATCCTCCTCTGGAAAATAAGGGTGAAAAACTCGAGAGGCGATTCTGCATTGCCATTCTGGATGACTGGCATAATCTCTGGTAAAAAATTCTGTAGCTAACGATAGGGTTTTTGAGCCAGTCCAGTTGGCTAGAGGCGTAGCCAGACTCTTACCTACTTTCAGAACAGGCTTCCGAATTCGTCCTAGCTTTGAGAAGAGGCTGATTATCATAGGGTCTTCCCAGTAGTCATTCCTATAACCTATAAACAGCTCATCTCCGCCATCACCGGTGAATAATGTCCTCACCTGCTCCCTGGCTGCAGCCATAAGATAATAGGTTGGTATAAAGGTGAACTTTACCAGAGGTTCATCGTAGAGCCATTGCAGTTGCTCCAGGTCTCTTACGATTTTTTCTGTGTTTAGTTTGACGATGCGACAATCCATATCCAGATATTTAGATATCTTCACAGCCATGTCCAGCTCGGAACTATCACCATCACCATAGTCTAAGGAGAAGCTTATGATTTTGGAGTCCCGGCTGACATGTTTTAGAGTAGCTGCAATCAAAGATGAGTCTAGTCCCCCGCTCAGCGCTATTCCTACCTCCCCTTCCTTCCTTGGCAATTGGGTTGCGGTGGCGTTTTTGAGGTTTGTCCAGGTGGCTTGAATCCAGTGGTTTATATCTAAAGGTGACTGCTCACAAGGCATTGGGTTCCAATACTTCAGACGTTTAACCTTTCCGTTTTCAAACTCCACCATCTCTCCCGGCAAGACCTTGTAAACTTGTTTGAGCAAAGTCTGATTATCAGAGATAAAGCCGCAACTCAGGTAATAGTCCAGGGCTTCGGGGTTGACTTCTGGCTTAAATTCCTCAAGAGCCAGGAAACATTTCATCTCTGAAGCAAAAAAAAGCGCCTGCCTGGTCTGCAAGTAATACATCGATCTGGCGCCGTATATGTCACGGGCTAAAGTTAGCTTTGTGTGTCTGTTGCCTGTGTTGACTATGGCGAGAGCGAAGCTTCCCCTCAGGGCTTTTATAGTGTCTTTAGATGAATCGGCAGTTACGAGGTGCTCGTAAATTTCTGAATTGTCTTCAACCAAACGGTTGCCTATGGCATAAATATCGTGGTCAAGTGTAATAGACATTGCTCCCTTGTTATACGGTCCAGGCTCATCGGTGCGGCGGATTAACGCAACCGCTGCACCATTATTGACGGAGACTTCGATTATCTCTCCCCTGTGCTCCATTAGCGACACCATTCTCTTTAATAGTCCCTCGTTCTCGATTCCTATGGCGCCGCATATTCCAGACATCTTAGTCAAACCTCCATCAAGACTTTTGCCCTCGGATGACCATGAACCATCCGAGGCGCTTGGGTACAAGGTTGCCGACCCATTTGGGAAGATACTTGTCTCTTCCGTAGCGGAGGTCGTAAGGCGTAAGTCGAGTCTCGATCTCTAATCTTTGAAATGCTGAAAACATTTGACGAGCCTCGCTTACAGCGTAGGCTTTTGTGCCTGGACTTTCATGGTGATTGGCAAGTATGTCTTTCAAGCTCCTTAAAGGCTTAAAGGCAAAAAGGCCATACATGAGATACATTTGCAGTGCGACCAGCGAGTGTCTGTGGTAAAGCATGACGCAGATTTCGCCACCTGTCCTGGTAACCCGGCAAACTTCCTTTATGGCCTGTTGTGTATCCGGTGTATGATGCAAGACCCCCCAGGAATATGCCAGGTCGAATGAATCTGTTTTAAAGGGCAATTGTTCGGCATCGGCTATTAGCACGTTGCCCTGGCAGTTATAAAGGCGCAGTCTGGTCTTTGCCAGTGAAGCCGAGCGTGGTGATAAATCTATGCCCGTGGCACGGGCACCTGCTTTAGCGAAACGCAGCAGGTCGCTACCAGCGCCGCATCCTAGCTCCAGTACTCTTTTACCTGCCCATCTATCAAACTGGGCATAGTCAGCGATAAAGGGCTCCAGTTTATTGCGTCTTTCCGATATAGCCTCGAAATATTTAAGTGTCTCAGGCTCAATGCTGATATCGCCGGTCCCACAGGGAGTTGCGTCCCAGAACTGCTGGACCGATTTCTTTTCTTTCCGTAGCATCTGTTTCAAGTTTCGTGTTCGATGTTCTAAGTTCGATGTTCTAAGTTCGATGTTCAAGGTTGTAAGCTTAACCTTGAACCTTGAACTTCTTAACCTTGAACCTTGAACCTTAACTAACCTCTATTCAGATGGTTGAGGGCGACCGTATTTGTCATAAAGCCTGTCAACTATCATCTCCATTACCCTTATAACCTCCCGTCCTTCTTCGCCTGTAACAGGCGGAGTCGTATCTTTGATAATGCTATCGACAAATAACTCCACTATTTTTTCATGTCCCACTTTGAACTGGCCGGTGATTGCCTTGACCCCGTTTGCTACGAGGCCGCCGATAATTTGCGTCACAGTGCTGAGAGATGTTGAGACTAACTCAGCAGAACTGAGCGTTTTCTTAGCGCCGTGTTTCACCAGCAGCATGCTCTGGAGGTCTATATAAAGAGCACCTTCTGAGCCGAATATCTCGACCTCCGCAGCATACCGTTCGCCGGAATAGGAGATAGCCACGGAGCTCATGCCATTATCAGCATCGAGTTCGAGCCTGAATTCGTCAAAAGGTGCCCACGGATGCTCCAGGTAATTTTTGGCGAATACTTCTACATCGCTAACCTTATCCAGAAAGGCCAGGGAGACGTAGACAGGATGAGGGCCAGTTTCACCAATCAATCCACCAGGCAGCTTGTGTATCCAGTAGTCCTGGCGCATTATCATTTCATCTTTGGGGTCTGATAGCAGAATTCTCATACCTATGAAGTTGCCTATGGCTCCCTCTTTGACCAATTCTCTGGCTTTGATAAGCGGGGGATGAAAGAGCACATTATGAACAACGCAGAGTTTGCGGTTGTTCTTTGTTGCTGCCTCGATCATTTTGTCACAGTCGCCAGTAGTAAGTGCCATGGGTTTTTCCATCAGCACATGACAACCGGCCTCAAGCGCTTCGACTGCTATGGGAGCATGGATTTGGGGTGGAGTGCAGACGTCAACTATGCTGACTTTTTCAGCCTTGAGCATCTCTGTCTGGCTGGTGAATACCCTGGGAATTCGGTGTCTCAAAGCGACTTGTTTTGCCAGTTCTTCATTTTTATCACATACAGCCCACACAGTGACCTTGTCTTTCAATCTGGCAAAACTGGGAATATGACGCTTATCAGCGACAGCGCCACAACCCACTATAGCAACCTTAAGCTTAGCTGACATTATTTCCTCCAATAAGCTAAAACCTGGCGCATTCTTCTATCTTTTCCCAGTTTGACTTTATCCACAGGTGAACCTCCGTGATGCCGTCCTTCACCTTCATCTTCGGACTATAGCCGAGGGCTTTCCTGGCTTTCTCTACAGAGGCTTTCCGGCGCGTAATCTGGTCCCAATCGCGGCGAGGTTTAAAGGTAACACCTGATGGGTTCCCAGTGACCTCATTAACCATATTAGCTATATCGATTATCCTGGTTTCTGTTTCTGACGCGAGGTTGAAGGCGTCGCCCACAGCCTGGGGTATTACTCCGAGTCGTAACGTGCCGTCAACTATATCATCAACGAAGGTGAAATCTCGGGTCTCTTCGCCGGTACCGGTTATAGGCAGAGGCATCTTGTGCAATGCCCAATAGATGAAATTGGGAATGACGTTACGGTAAGCGCCGGGTATTTCACCGGGACCATAAACATTGAAATAGCGTGCTATTACTACAGGCAGACCATAATAGTTGTGGAAGAAATTGCAATAGAGTTCACCGAGTAGCTTAGTTATCTGGTAGGGAGTGTCGAGGTGTAGCGATACGTAATCCTCTTTCAGCGGAAGGGGCGCCTGGCTACCGTAAACAGAACAACCAGAAGATGCAAAGACGAACTTACTTACTTTGGCGAGGTGAGAATATTGCAGGAGCTTGAGAGTACCAAGCCCGTTGACCATGAGGTCAGTCTCCGGATTATCTACCGAGTTTTGGTTGGCAAAGTGCGCTGCCAGGTGGAAGACAAAGTCGGGTTTTGTAGAGAACGTTCTCTTTAATACTTCTTCATCTAATATACTTCCCCTGACGAAAATTACGCTTGCGTGAACCGGAATATTCCAGCTCTCGGCAGCAGAGAGGTCATCGAGGATAATGATTTTGTTGGCACCTGCTGTAATTAGAGACTTTGTGAGATTGCTGCCAATACAACCAGCCCCACCGGTGATGAGGATGTTCTTACCCTTATACTCGCTCATATATTGTCCCATGTTACTCCTCTTTGTTCTACGTTCTACGTTCTAGGTTCTACGTTCTAGGTTCTAGGTTCTAGGTTTTTTCAAGTAACGGATGAACCCATCAATAAGACTGATGACTTTCGTTGCTTGCTGGTATACTTTATCAAACTTATTTTAATGTATATAGTTGCGATCCAAAGCTACATATAACTGGCTTTTTACTTCGGAAGCGGAGGCTCTGGCTACTATGAGGAATTGTATGAATTCTCTATTTGTTCCCCTATCAAATCCCTCGGCAATGTTGGACATTACGGAAACCGAAGCCCCCGGATTTGATTCCTCAGACTGAAATCTTTTGAAAATAGCCCTTCGTTTGAAATATCGTAAATCATGTTAACCAAATTTCGAGCTTCTTTCCAAGCTTCGATGTCTTCAAATCTTTCGATTTTCATTATTCAATGTTCTGCGTTGAACTTTTCTAACCTAGAACCTCTTAGCTTAGAACCTAGAACTCCTCACAACTTCCTCAAGAATTTTCTCGAATTCGTCGGTTATACCATCCCAACTGTATTTTTGGACGAACTCCCGGGCTCTGACGCCAAGCTCCCCTATTTTACCATCTTTGACAAGGCTTTTGGCTTTATCAATGGCATCTGCAGGTTTATCAACATAGACAACGCCGTTATCTTCACCAAACTCTCGCACTACTCCAGATAGTTTGGTGGATATTACTGGTTTCCCCATTGCCATATATTCATATAATTTGATTGGTACTATGTCCTGCATTACTTTTTCCCAGGGATATGCTGGCAGTAGGCATATATCCGAGGCAGCAATGAAAGAGGGCATCTCTGTATAGGGTCTCTGCCCTGCTAAAATTATCTTGTCCTGCAGGTTGTATTTATTTCTTATCTGTTTAAGGTCTTCAAAGGCATTTCTTCTGCTAACTCCTGGGCTACTTCTTTTAAGCCAGAGAAATGATAGAGCCAACCCATAAAAAACAATACAATGTCAGTTTCCTTAAGTCCATATTGTTTCCTTAAATTGCCAATACTAGCTGATGGTTTAAACAGTTCGACGTCTATGCCGGCTCTAATCACCTGTGTTTTGTCAGATGCAGCTCCCGAGTTGACAACGTAATCTTTTAGCTTGTCGTTAATTGTCAGCACCCCGTCTGCTTGTCTTAGCGTTTTTTGTTCCCATACCTTGCCGATGAACTGCAGAGGCCTTAAAGGTATCAATCGATGCAACACGTCTATCCAGTAATAAATGAAGGGAATGTCATTTCTCCTGGCTGCCTTTACTGCCAGGTAACTATTCAGGATGCTGAAGCCGATAACGACATCAGGTTTAAATTCTTCGATTTGCCTGTTTATTTCTTTGTTGTGGGTAAAAAGCAGTGAAACGTATTCAAGGACAGGAATTTTAATTATACTTGGTCGGATTACGGTAACTTTAGCCGCTGGATTTATTTTCCATACATTTTCAAATACTTTGCGTCTGGAATAGAGTCCTCTCTTATTATGCTCCCTCCACAGGATCTCGTAATCGATTATCCGTATTTGGTGCCCTCGGAGAGAAAGCCTGTCAGCCAGTTGATGTTGTTGATGAGGACCTCTCTTGAGCCAGTCGCTCTCTTGAACGATAAGGATTCTCACTCGATGACCTTTAAGACTTAATGTTATATGCCTTTTTCATCCACTCGATGGTTTTAAGTATGCCCTCCTCAAGGGGTATCTTGGGGTCATGTTTTAGGTCTTTTCTCGCTTTAGAGAAATCCATGTGCTTTACTTTTGTGGTAAAAGGTTCAGCCTCTTTATAAGTGACTTTAGCATCAGTTTTGCCCAGATTTTTGAGTATAAGGTCGGAGACATACTTTATATCGTGTTCCCATTCTTCTTTGCCACCGATATTATAGACCTCGCCGGGCTTGAAATTACCCACGATGTTGGCAAAGGTGCGGCAGGTGTCTTCAACATAATCGAAAATACGCTTGTGTCCCAGATAAACTGTATATGGCTCATCATGCAGGGCTTTGTAAATGAAAGCGGGGATTACGCCACGGTAGGGGCTGTAGTGCTCGTGGGGCCCGTAAGCATTGACCGGTCTGACTCTGACCGTCTCTGTGCTGAACATGGCCCGGGAATTCAAACATTGAAGCTCTCCCACCCATTTAGTCATGGCATAATCATTCATCTGTTTTATTGGGACTTTGTCCATCACATCCTCGCTCATAACACCATCATAATCGCCATAGACCTCAGCGCTGGAGAAGAATATCATTCGAAATCGCTTCTGTTCTTGGATACGAATCAAATTCTTAGTGCCAACCACGTTGGTTAGCCACAGATTCTCATAATAATCTTCACCGTTCCAGCGGCCATATTCTGCTGCCAGATGATAGACATAATCAAAATTGTGCTGCTCAAAAATTCTCTCCAGCTGGCGGTATTCGGTAACATCACAACGAATGTAGTTAGGACCTTCTGAGTGACCTAAGTCGCACACCCAGACATCGTGTCCACGACTCCTTAGCTCTGGGACAAGGTTTGAGCCGATGAACCCTTGCCCCCCAGTAACTAATATTTTAGCCATGTTCATCTCCCACTATTATATTCACTATTCTTTCGCCTGCTCTCCCATCACCAAACGGATTTATCCAGTTGCCTTCACTACTAAGCATAAACTTGACACACTCGAGTATTTTGTCGGCTGATGTCCCAGCTAGGGTATTAGCGCCAACCTCAATGGTTTCTGGTCTCTCAGTATTATCTCTCAAAGTAACACAGGGAACATTAAGGATGCAAGCCTCTTCTTGAACTCCGCCAGAGTCGGTCAAGATAAGTCTGGCATTGCTCTCAAGCTGGAGAAAAGAGAGGAAATCTAAAGGTTCAACAAGTTCTAAGTTCTTGGGTTCAAGGTTAAAATGCTTCATCATCTTTCGGGAACGGGGGTGAATTGGATAAATTATTGGCAAGGCAAACTCGGTAGCTACTCTATCTAACCCTTCTAAGATTGGAGCGAACTTTGCTGAGTTATCAACATTCTCCTGACGATGAAGGGTCACTAGGAAATAGTTTCTGGGCTCAAGGTTCAAGGTTCTACGTTCTGCGTTTGAGGTTGTAAGTTTAACATCGAACTTAGAACTTCCTAACTTAGAACTTCTCCTGGCTATTTCTAGGTTCTGGTAGACGGCGTCAACGATGGTATTACCAGTTACAAATATCTTGTCGTTGTGGATGCCCTCACCGAGTAAGATTTCTCTAGCTTTTGGTGTCGGGGCAAATAAATAATCGGAGCAGTGGTCAGTCAGAATGCGGTTGATTTCCTCAGGCATCTGCTTGTCATAACTTCTTAGGCCAGCTTCGACATGCCCGACTTTTATGTGGAGTTTTGTCGCTGCTAGGGCACCGCCAAGTACCGAATTGGTATCGCCCTCGACAAGCACAACGTCAGGGGCTTCCCTACGTAGGACTTTTTCTACGCCAATAAGTATCTTTGCCGTTTCTTCGGCGTGAGAGCCGGAGCCAACTTTTAAGTTGTATTTAGCATGTGGTAGTTTTAACTGCTCAAAAAAAACGCTGTCCAAATTGTATGAGTAATGCTGGCCAGTGTGAAGGATGGAGTAATTCTCTCCTTTATTCTCCAACTCCCTTATCACCGGTGCCATCTTTATTATTTCTGGGCGAGTTCCCAGAACTATGGCAATCTTCACTTGTCAAGTTCCCTTTCAATTCTGCGACATTCGAAGATCACGGTTCCACCTTCGGTATAAGGTGCACCAGGATCCACGCATTGCATATAGGCATGGTCTGGTTTTTCTGGGGTTGTTAATCCAAGTTCAACAGGACACCAATCGTGTTCCAAAATAGTAACGTAATGGAGTAAGGTTGATAGTGCGTGAGTACAAATGGCATCCGTTTTGTTCAAAACTATCTTGGGATCGTCTAGCACCAGTTTATCGCCAACTTTATACACCGGACATTTGCCCCTAATCTCACAAACTCTTATCTCCAGCATTGATTGTTCCCCGCTTAAGACAGACTCTTCAACCGATGTTTAACCACATTCCAGGCAACACCAAGGCCGTGAGTCAATGGATTAATTGTAGAACCTCGGGAGTGATAAACACAAGAAGTGGGCACTTCCGTGATAACGAAGCCCTTTTTTCTGGCTTGAATTAGCACCTCAACGCTGAAACTAAAGCCATTTTCAGTGATAGTCACAGCCTCCAACGACTTGCGGCTGTAAGCTCGGAAACAGCTCTGGGAGTCAGACACCTTCTTTTTTGAACCAAGGTTGTAGAGCCAGGTGATGATATCGATGCCGAATTTGCGGTATTTTGGAACCTTCTTAATATTTTGCAGGAGAAAGCGGGAACCGATAACCAGGTCTGCCTTACAGGAAAGAATCGGAGCCAAGACCTGGGGAATTTCATCAGGGTCGTGCTGTCCATCGCCATCTAATGTCACCAGGATATCAGCATTGTTAGTCTTCGCGGCTTCGAAGCCTGACTTAGTGGCTGCACCAGCCCCTCGTCTTCTTTCATGTCTTATGACCTCAGCACCAGCAGCTTTGGCTACTTCAGAGGTGTTATCGGTTGAGCCGTCATCGATGACAATTACCTTATCCGCATATATTCTAGCTCTAGTAACTATGTCACCGATAAAAATCCCCTCATTGAAGCAGGGTATGACTGCGATGATTTTCGCTGTACTTCGTCGAGTCTTCTCTTTCATGAATGGCTACTTCACCATCATCTTGCAAGCTGTATTTTTGTATTATTCCACCCCAGTTGTCAATGTTGCAATTGTATCTCATATTAAAAAATTAACATAGCGTCGCCAAAGCTGTAGAAGCGGTAGCCAAGGCTCTTGGCTTCATCGTAAGCCCGCAGAATGAAATCTCTACCAGCAAAGGCTGAAACTAGCATCAGTAGCGTTGACATGGGTAGATGGAAGTTGGTGACCATTGCATCTGTTACACGAAATCGGTACCCTGGCAGAATGAATAAGTCAACCCATCCAGCAAAAGGCTCAATGGTGCCAGATTGGGCCGCTGCTTCAAGAAGCCTCACTGTGCTGGTGCCCACGGCTATTATCCTCTTGCCTTGCTTTTTGGTTTGATTAAGCATTGTAGCGACTTCAGAGCTTAATTCCCCATATTCTTTGTGGATTGGATGTTGACTAGGGTTATCAACTCGAACCGGGCGGAAGGTATCAAGTCCGATATGGAGGGTAATAAAAGCGAGTCGAACGCCTTTCTTCGGCAACTCATCGAGTAACCGCAAAGTAAAATGCAGCCCAGCAGTTGGTGCTGCTACGCTTCCGTTTATTTCGGCGTACACCGTTTGATAACGTTCTGGTTCAGCCAGTGGGGTATGTATATAAGGAGGTAAAGGAACCTGACCGAATTTCTCGAGCAGGCTCTCCTTTTGAAGGTGAATAATTCTGGTACCACCTTCACCTCGTTCAATTACTTCAGCTACGATTTCTTGAACGGTGTCAGCAGATTCATTTGTTATCCTGATTTTCGTACCAACGCCAACTTTCCTGCCAGGTCGGACAAGGATTTCCCAAAGGCTGTTATCCACACGGCGCAACAGCAGAATTTCCACCTTCGTGTCGCTATCGCTTTTTTGTCCTAAAACTCTAGCCGGGATAACACGGCTATTGTTAAGGACTACAGTATCCCCGCTATGAAGACAGCTGACTATCTCATAAAAGTAATGGTGCCCTATAGAGCCATCAGGCCGACGAAGAACCATAAGGCGAGATTGGTCTCGTGGCTCCACAGGTGTTTGAGCGATGAGCTCAGTAGGCAAGTGATAGTCAAAATCGCTGGTCTTCATTAAAAGAAGCTTTTTATCTGTTCAGGAAGTATAAGATGACATTGACTATTATAGTTATCAGGAGGCTCAAGACAAGGAAGTTGATGATAGGAAAATAGAAGGAAAAAACCATCTTTTTTTACAAATATATCGCCGGGCAGCTTGCCTAAAAATGGGACATTATGGCTGAAAATCAATATCAGCCCTAAGATTACTATAATGCCGCCGACTATAAGCAGAATCTTGCCGATTCCTTCCATATTACTGCACCTTAAAGTTGCCTAGAAGCGGGAATATTGGTTCAGGTTAAAGAGCCAACTTTCAACATACTCTGTGAAACGCCGACGACAGCAATGGACTTAGGATAGAAGATAGGCTTGAATTCCTGAAGTAATTCTTTCTGGACCAATTTGACCTCGAAAGTGATTTTAACTGAAAAGGCTGGGCGGTGCAAAGCACCACCCAGCCTTAGAGTATTTCTTGCTATTTCTTAGAACAGGCCCTGTACTTTGCCGGTCTTTACGTCAATATCTACTCTTCTAAAGGCAGGGTCGGAGCTGGTGCCTGGCATCAGGCTGATAGTTCCGGCGCATGGGCAGAGAAACTTCGACCCGGAGTAAATCAACACATCTCGGATGGGTAGAGTCCATCCTTTGGGGGTGCCCTTAATGGAGGGGTCATGTGTCAGGCTCAGGTGTGTCTTTACCATCATGGTGGCGTAATCATCGTATTTCTTGTCGTTCTCAAGCATCTTAGCCTTGGCCTCGGCATCTGGTGTCCATGACACGCCGTCAGCACCATAGACCACTTTGGCAATCTTCTCGACACGTTCCCGCAGCTTCATTTCTATTGGGTACAGAAACTTGAAATCGTTCTTTTCGTTGCAAGCGTCCATAACCACATCCGCCAGCTCCAGGGCGCCATCGCCGCCGTTAGCCCAATGGGTGGAAAGGGCACAGCGCGCTCCGGCTGCCTCGGCTGCCTTTCGCACCATGGCAATCTCATCTTTGGTGTCAGTGTGGAAGGCATTGATGCACACCACTGGATTTATGCCAGCTGTTCTGATGGTATTAATATGGTGCAGCATGTTGGGGAGGCCCTTCTCAAGCAGTTTCAGGTCCTCTTTGGTGTAGGAATCAGGCAGTGGTAGACCAGCTACCACCTTAGGCCCACCACCGTGCATCTTCAGTGCCCTGATGGTGGTAGTGAGTACTGAAACATGTGGTTTGAGCCCACTGTAGCGGCACTTGACATTCCAGAACTTCTCGAATCCGATGTCAGCAGCGAAACCGCTCTCGGTGACATGGTAATCAAACATCTTCAGCCCAATGCGGTCGGCGATGATGGACGATTGACCAACGGCTATGTTAGCAAAGGGACCAGCATGCACCATGCAAGGCTGGTATTCTACTGTGCAGCACAAGGTGGGATTGATTGTGTTGCGCATCCAGGCAGTCATGGCACCACCGACTTCCAGGTCACCTGTAGTAACAAGATTACCCTTCATATCGAAAGCTACCGTGATTTCGTTCATCCTTTTACGCAGGTCTGCCAGGTCAGTGACGATGGACAGCATGGCCATCAGCTCAGAACTCACGGCGATGCCGAACTTGGATTCCATCATGTAGCCATCCATACGGCCGCCAAGACCTATGATGATACGCCTCAGGCTCTGGGCACAGAAGTCCATTATCCAGCCCATCTCTACTCTGGTGGGGTCTATATCCAGTCGGCGCAGGTTACGCTTGGCCAGCTCGGAATCATCATAGTTGCGCTCATGCTGCATTCTGGCGGTGACTGCCACCATTGCCAGGTTATGGGCATTCATAATGTCATTGATGTCGCCGGTAAGGCCCATGGAGAACTCAGTCATAGGAATGAGGAGCGCGTTGCCACCACCAGCAGCGGTTCCCTTGATGTTCATAGTGGGACCACCTGAGGGCTGGCGCAGACAGCCGCCTACATTCTTGCCCCGT
>JAPLHH010000101.1 GCA_026389735.1 Chloroflexota bacterium
CTACCGTGGGATACTCAAGCACCGCACTCTCATGGCTAGACTACTCGGGTTAGCGGCATGGGTACCGGGGGTTTCGGTGAAGGATGGGAAACCCCTTCGCCACCTGGCAGATTCCGTCTCGATATTTACCAGGGGATTGTCCATACCCAAGTTGTCACGTCCTTTCCTTTCTGCCCGGCTTCCATCACGAATGAATCCCCCGAAGGGAGCTCATGTCCGGGGGCAGGTGGCAATCTTCCCCGGGTGCGCCTTTGAGTTCTTCTTCGCTGATGTGGGGGAAAGAATGGCCTTAGCCTTGGCGGAGGCAGGATTCGAAGTGGTCTACCCGCGGGGCCTGACCTGCTGCGGACTCGCTGTCCGTAGTGCAGGTGACCTTACCACTGCCCAATTGATGGCTCAACATAATATTGAAATACTATCTCAATTCGACCATATAGTCACAGGCTGCGCCACCTGCAGCTCTGCACTGAAGGACTATGGGAAGTGGTTTCCGGACAACGATGCATGGCAATCACGAGCCAGCAGCCTTTCGGCCAAGGTGAGTGATTTATCAGAATTCCTAGTCAGGGAGGGATTCCAACCCCAGCCTACTGAGCCCATAACTATTACTTACCATGACCCCTGCCACTTGAAGTGGCACCAAGCGATAAGCGATGCGCCCCGTCAGCTCTTAAGTTCTATTAAGGGATTGAAATACTTAGAAATGGAGGGGGCCGATGAATGCTGTGGGCTAGGTGGAGCCTTCGGTATTACCCATCGAGATGTTAGCTTGGCCATCCAGGCCAGGAAGATGCAGTCTATTAGAAGAACAGGGGCCCAAATTGTGGTCACCTCCTGCCCCGGATGTTTGATCCAGCTTAGGGACGGGGCCCGCCGGCACGGCCTCTCCATTGAGGTAATGCATATCAGCCAGCTAATTGGCGGGCAAAGAGAGCAGCCCCATAGGCTCCGGTCAGCTGGGGATGGGGGGGAACAATCACCTCGCCCGAAATCCGCGCCTTGAAAATATCCACGACTATGGAAAAATACTCCACTACCCCACCACACAGAAGTACAGTGTCAGCCAGAGGAATCATCTCCACCACCCGATCCACCACCGATTCAAATACCCCCCTAACCAATTCCTCAGATGAGACCCCTGCCCTAATGAGAGACAGTATCTCAGTAGAGGCGAATACCGTACAGTAACTTCCGATCTTAACCCGCTTCTCCGCCTTCCTGGCCATGCTATCCAACATATCAAGAGGGATAGCCATCCTGGCAGCTATCTCCTCAATGAAGGTGCCGGTACCAGCAGCACACTTTCGGTTCATCTTAAAGTCGACCCTGCGACCTTGATCATTGAGCTTGATTACCTTATTATCCTGGCCGCCGATGTCCACCAGCGTCAGTGCCCGTGGAACATAGTGGAAGCCTCCCTTGGCATGACAGGCAATCTCAGTCTTAGCCTCAGTGGCAAAGGTAACGCTGTGCCTCCCGTATCCGGTGGAAACGATGGGTATATCATCCCATCCCCTGCCTCCTAAGGCAATGTCCAGTGCCTCCCTGGCAGCGTTCTGGTAGTCGACCCCGGAACGGCGCACATGACTTCCCACCATGTTGTCTTCCTGGTCAATCACCACTGCCTTAGTGGTGCAGCTGCCTACGTCAATACCCGCATATAATTTCACCGTGACTCCTCTATTTGCTCAACAAAGGCTTCAACGCTGGTTATGGTCTGTTCTTCAGAAAAGCAACGAAGGTCGTTAAGATCAGCGTTGATTATGAGGTAAGGTATACCCAACCGCTCACTAAGACGACTTGCCATACCATAGCGGTTATTAGTATTGTTAGGACAGGTCTTGGAATCGTGGTACAAGATTCCATCGATACCGAAACGCTCCACCTTTTCGGCAATGTAATCCTCCTTGAAACTATCGTCCTGGCCTATAAAGATGGAACTATACGCCCTAGCCATGCTTTGGAAGGGGTCCTTGGGGTCAAAAGCAGAAAAGACCCAGCTATTGCAGTAAGTGCTGACCGCGATGCAGGCTTTCAATCTGGAGAGGAGTTCACTCATACTTCGCAGTTTACCCCAAATTGGCATCCCTTCCCAGTAAAAGCGATGGCGTTCCCCCTCCACAGCACCGATTCCCTGGTTGATACGTTCCTTTAGCTCCTCTAAAAGTATTCGATAATAATCGTTAGCCTCTTGTCTACCCCGCATAACCACTGCTGGCCCCATGTGGATACAGGCATCGAAAAAGGTTATGGGAGATGGTCTGGCCACTGCAGTCTCTAAAACAGCCTCCCATAATCGGGAACATTCACGGGAGATAGTTAAAATCTCACGGAATCTATCGATATCGAAGGCGCGACCAGCTATTTTTTCCAGCTCAGGCACCATCTGCTCCAACTGAGCGGCTACTGACTTCACCGTATCCTCACGGACCTGGCGCTGGGTACGTGGGGTATTGACGCCCAATAGAGGTACCTTGAATTCACGGGCGTAAAAAGCCATCCAATCGTATACCTCACGGCACTGGTTGGTATTATAGAGCAGCACATCCGGTTTGGGGACATTATCAATACCATAGGCCTTGGTAAGGGGAGTCTCACCTTTGAGATAGGCACCGATGTCACTGGTGAGATAGGAGCATATTTCTGGGGAGTAACCGTGGGCGTTGGCAATAGGGATGTAATCGCTGGCTGTGCGGTTTGAACCTAACATAGCAGCGTGGTTTTCATAATAGTAAACTAAAAAGCCAAGGGATTGTGCCAGTTCGGCAGGCCCCACACTGCTACACCAAGCAATTTTTTTGCTTTTCGTCTTTACTGCCTCGTCCAACTCCATGAAGTGCTGGGCCATAACCTCCCTTAATTGCTTTGTTGCCTTGATTTCTACACGTTTTACTTCTACCATTTTTTTCTCTCTTCCTAAAAATCTCCTTGACCATGCTCATTTTGTTAGTCACGGGATAGTGAACAATTTCTCTTTGCCGGCTTCGGACTGAGAACGCGCGAGCATGAGTTTGGCCAGGCTATACATTACCTCAAAGGTTTGGATATCGGTGAGGCTGTTCACCCATTTAGCCTTCTCCAGGGCAATCTCCTCGGCGTCATCTCCATTGCCCAACCTTTTCAGCATCTCCAAGTGATATGACTCAGCAGCCATAATGGCTCTTTGAAAATATTGTCCAAGCCATCCATCAACCACTGCGTTGTGACTTAGAGCCCCTCTCTGGGCCGGCAAAGCAGAAAGCTTCCGAATGCTGTTGCAGTAAGCCTCAAGGGAGTCAAAGTAATTGGGCCAGAAAACATCCTTTTCGGGGACATAAAATCCAGTGGCATCCCCTATAGCCAGTGTCCCCTCTTTTTCCTCGAATAAGGAGATATGGCATGGAGAATGCCCTGGAGTATAATAGACAGTCCATACAATTCCCGAGCCAAGGTCTAGCCTGTCTCCTTCTTCGAGGACATTATTCACCTCAAAGATATAATTCTCAAGTTCAGGTGGGAGTTCTGCAATCTCACCCTTGTTAATCATGATCTCAGTGATACTGCGGTCCGTCACGAGAAACTCCTTGAGCATCCTTTGACTCTTCAATAGTTTGGCGGCTATAGGGCTGGCTGCAATCTTCAAGTGAGGCCATAGCCTTTTCAGGTGCGGCACTGCCCCTATATGGTCCGGGTGGGTGTGAGTCAGGACGACGTATTTGATCCGCTCTGGCTCAATACCCAATTCCTCGATTTGCTCTACAATGATGGCGAAGGTGGCACCGGTACCCCCTTCGATGAGCATCCCGTCATCTCCTAAGGAAAGATAAGCTGGAAAAGAAGATGTACCTAATTGATAAAAACTCCGCGTGATGGTAACAGGTTCATGCCGTTTTTTGCTCATTTGTGATTTCCTTTCTCTTTAACAAAATTTGCCCCCGAAAAAACTACGAGGGGTATATCCTTCTCAGAGCTTTAAGACAACTAAGGAATGTCCTACGGTGCTTCATACACATAGCCGTTCTCTGACCCCATCTTTCGTAATTACTATTGATAAGTTTCGGGATTATCTCTCTGCCTTCTATAGACCTTTTGCCTCAATCTACAACTAACTTTACCCCAACAAAAAAGCCTCCCGCCTGGGGAGGCTCTTTGCTTTCGGTGTACTGCTGTTCCTGTTCTTCGCTTTTAGGTCAATGCCCTCCCAAGCCCGCCAACAGGCGTGCTAAAGAAAAAGAAGAAGAAGTTAAAACTGCGAGCCTGAGTATGCATTTCTAAACTCACAAAGCGTGATTATAGCACAAGGAACAAAGCCTGTCAACTGACAGTGTATCATCTATTCAGGCTTCTCTTTGAAGAAGAAAGCTGTCCCTGACACAGTTTAAATTTTTTAGCCGCCTTTTTGAAGCCATTTAGCGAACCCTTCAATGTTTTGTCATCAACACAGTACGAGATACGAAAATAGCCCGGCGTGCCAAAGCCTCGACCGGGCACAACCAACACATTCCACTGCCGCAGCTCGTTGACAAAGGCGACCTCATTCTCCAGCGGCGACTTAGGAAAGATGTAAAAAGCCCCCTGTGGTTTTATCACCGAATAGCCCATATCAACAAGATTGCCATACAAAAAATCCCTTTTCTTCTGATAATCGGTTACCGAGACAGTGATATGCTGCAGATTCTTCACTAAGTGTTGCATCAAAGCTGGTGCGTTGACAAACCCCAAAACCCGGTTGCAGAAAACAAAGCCGCTCACCAGTTCCTCTCGCTGGCTGCAATCAGGGTGTATGGCGATATAGCCGATACGCTCACCCGGAAGCGCCAAGTCTTTAGAATGAGAAGCAACAACTATGCTGTGACGATGATGGTGAAAAACGGGAGGGTATGTTAATCCGTCATATATAATCTTGCGATACGTCTCGTCGCTTATCAGGAAAAGCTGCGTCCCGTATTGCGCCTCTTTTCTGCGGAGCAACTCTCCAAGCTGTCTCACAAAGTCCTCGCTATAGACAACGCCGGTCGGGTTATTGGGTGAATTGATAATTACACCCTTTGTCTTAGCCGTAATGGTATCTTCAAGAGCCTCTAGCTTCGGTATAAATTGTTCATTTGTAGGCAAGACCCTGATAACCCCACCATGATTGTCTATATAGTTGCCAAACTCCACGAAATAAGGAGCGAATACAATTATCTCGTCTCCGGGATTCAATATCGTCTTCAGCACCACGTTCAAGCCACCGGCAGCACCACAGGTCATTACAATATCGTTACCCGTAAACTTGATACCAGTCTCGTGTGAGAGCTGTACCGCCACAGCAGCCCTTGTCTCCGCATAGCCGGCATTCTCCATGTACCTGTGCATCCCCGGCACAGGTTTTTTCACCAGCTTCTTCAATTCCTGTTTAAACTCAGGCGGTGGCTCCATGACCGGATTGCCTATAGAAAGGTCGAAAACATTCCCCACGCCGTAGCGCTTTTTGAGATTGGCACCTTCTTCAAACATCCTCCTTATCCACGACCCCTCCATCATACGCTTGCTGACATTATCCGATATTGGCACTCGACACCTCCTCCCTACCTTTATCAAAGGCAGCCATAAACGGGTCACTGGCCACCATTACACCGGCATGATAGCCGTCGAGGGCAAAGGCCTCATTTCCGGAGAGCAATTTCTTCATTAGTTGCCTGCTTAACCAAAATATGGAGCCAGCGGTCAGAGTCGAACTCACGACCGGCAGTTTACGAATTCAGAGCCCTATATCCCACCGAATGCCACCAGATAGCATAAAGCATTGTCTGGTTTAGCGTCAAGCCGCACTTTTTATCTGGAAATGCCACCTCGTGCTGGGGCGTGTCAAACAGTTTGTCGGCAAAATGTCGGCAAAAACAAAGTAAAAACCGGAGGGTGCAATAGCTTCTATGACGAGATAATTCAAAAACTGCGATTATACCTAGTCACAAAACGATGGAAAGTTCAGCGTGGAATAAATGTATCCTTACCACCTTGAAGATAAACTACCTACCGTGTAAAATAAATTATAGAAGAGGTTCAAATCCTGTTCAACAATAGTTCGCGTGGCACTCTGATTATGCGATTCGAGAGACCTAACATTATCCGTCCGCCGAGTGAATGGAGAAGCTATTTCCTGCCTCTAACCAGTGGCTGCTCCAATAATACTTGCACCTTCTGCAATTACTATGGCGCAAGACTTCAGATGAGAGAGTTGGATGATGTAAAGAGGGAGATAGATGCGCTAGCCACTTATGTCAGAAGAGGTATCTGTCTTCCTGGTGTGTCCCAGATAGTATATGAGATAGGTAGCTCGTGGGATGGCAAAAAAGTATTTCTACAGGATGGCGATGCTCTCGTCTACCCATTCCCCAGGTTGAGGGAGGCCCTTCATTATTTGAATGAAAGGTTTCCCGACCTTGAGAGAATTGGCACCTATGCCACCCCCCAAGATATTCTGCGAAGAAGCCAGGACCAGCTTAGAGAGCTAAAAGAACTCAAGTTGTCGATATTTTACATGGGGGTTGAAAGCGGCGACGACAAAGTGCTCCAAAAGGTGGGAAAGGGAGTAAAACATCAGGAGTTGGTTGAGGCGGGAAAGAAGGTAAAGGAAGCCGGCATAACCCTCTCGGTTACAGTGATTCTAGGACTTGGCGGGGTTGATGGAAGCAAAGAGCATGCACTGGAGACGGCTAAAATTCTCACTGAGATCGACCCGGACTATGGCGGCGCCTTAACCTTAACCCTGGTTCCCGGCACTCCTTTTTATGAACAATGGGAGCAGGGAGAATTCCATCTCATCTCTCCCATTCAGTCGCTGGAGGAACTAAAGACAATTATAGAGAATTCCAACCTTACCGATTGCTTCTTCAGTTCCATGCATGCCTCAAATTATTTCTCGGTTCGGGGGACGTTGCCACGGGACAAAGAAAGAATGCTTAAGGAAATAGAAGAGGTTCTGGCAGCAAGGGACTCTTCTTTACTTCGGCCCGAATTTCTAAGAGGATTGTAGAGCTGTTACCCTCTCATTGATGCTCAATGTGAGACATGCTACAATCTGTTTAATTTAGCTAGGCTAGGCTAACTCTAATAACTTAAGAGAATTAATTTAGGAGGGTAGAAATCGTGAAGCTAAAAGATAAAGTAGCTATTATTACCGGTGGGGGAACAGGTATAGGAAAAGCTATTAGCCTTGCCTTTGCCAATGAAGGAGCAGCAGTAATAGTAGCCGCCCGTAATCTCTCCAGATTGGAAGAGGTAGCTAAGGACATCAAATCTAGAGGCGGTAAGGCAAAAGCGATACAAACCGATATTTCTGACCATGAGCAGGTAAAGCGGATGGTAGCTCAAACTATTGGCGAGTTTGGTCAGATTGACATATTGGTAAATAATGCCGCCATGGGTACGTTCAATAATGCTGACGTCGCCGACATGAATCTGGATAACTGGCATGATACACTGGCCATAAATCTAACCGGGACTATGCTTTGTTCTAGAGAGGTACTTAAATATATGATTCCTCGTCGAAGCGGTAATATCATCAATGTTAGCAGTGTAGCTGGGATATCCGGAGTCCCTAAAGAAAGCCCGTATTCCGTCACCAAATGGGGCATAATCGGCTTTACTGAAACCCTCGCTATCGAAGCAGGAAAGCATAATATACGGGTAAATTGCATCAGCCCTGGCGCTACTCGGACTCAAGAATTTGATGATTGGGTGAAGGGTTCGGCTAAAGATGTGGGTATCTCCTACGAGAAGGTGATGAGTAAACTCACGGACAATAATGCTTTAAAGAGAATAGCGGAACCATCTGAAATAGCGGCTTGTATTGTGTTTCTGGCTTCAGATGATTCTAGCGCCATGACCGGCCACAATTTAATTGCTAGTTGTGGCTTTCATATAACTCACCCAAACATGATACACTGGGTATGACTGGAGTTTATTTTTCAGTCTCCCAGTCAATATTCAGTATTTAAGGAGGAGGGCTTTAGACAATGACTGAATCGAAATATGGAAAAAACCTGGTAAGGAAACCCACTTATGAAGTCAGTGCTGGCAAAATAAAAGGCCGACAATATCCCACCATGACGCTCATGAGCAACAATCTTGTGCCGGGAAGCAACACCTACCTTGAAGTTGGCTGGGTATGGGAGATGCCTGAGCCAAATCCCCATATCCTTGAACATTCGCATGCTAAGTATAACGAGATTGTCCTACATATAGGGAGCGACCCTAACAATCCGGAAGACCTTGGTGCCGAAATAGAGTTTACCGTTGGTGGTGAACCACTCGTATTTGACCGGACCTCAGCAATATTTGTGCCAGCGGGTGTGAAACATGGTCCAGTAATCTGGAAAAAAGTCAGACGACCGCATATACAGATGGCGATAGTACTTGGTGCCGGCACCTTGGCAGAGGCAAACCCTGGGGGACACGAGAAATAATAAAACTATATAAATTATCCATCCCCGAAAACGCTGACTCTGTCAATAGTGAATTAGTTTTTCCTGCTCATCCTTGGGTAGCTTAACTGCCACAATATGTCGTTAGGCTGAGGCTGCCCAATCAAATTCGCGGCAAAAACCATCTTTTGAGGCTTTTCTGAATCTGTGGAGCCAGCGGTCAGAGTCGAACTGACGACCGGCGGTTTACGAAACCGCTGCTCTACCACTGAGCTACGCTGGCATGCTCCAATTATATATGATGGGCTAGATTCAGAGCAACGGCGTGTACTTGTCCAGTATATTAGTGACA
>JAPLHH010000177.1 GCA_026389735.1 Chloroflexota bacterium
AACTATTTCAAATTCTCTAAATACCAATGACCCAAACATCCAAAGGACTGTCATTCTGAGGGAGCCCTTCACTTTTTGTCATTCTGAGGGAGTGGAACGACCAAAGAATCTTGGCGAAACTTTGAGCTCCTTCCCCTTCACTTCCTTCACTTCGTTCAGGACTCAGGGTCAGGATGACAGGTGGTAAGGGCTCAGTATGACAGGGTAAGGAGTCCAGGAGCTCAATTGCCAATGACCAAAACATCGGGGTTTACTACCGCGAGCGTTTTCCCTGTCATTGCGAGCGAAGCGTGGCAATCCCTGTCATGATCCCCCTGAGATTGCCACGTCGCTAACGCTCCTCGCAATGACATAATAAAAAGGCCCTAACAATGACCAGAAGCGCCCTCCCTTATCATTGCAAGCCCTTTGCCCTTTGTCATTCTGAGGGAGCTGAGCGACCGAAGAATCTCATCCCTTGCCTTGAGATCCTTCGCTTCGCTCAGGATGACAGTTGTCACTGTCCTTAGGATTTGTTATTTACGACGTGGAATAGGCCGGCAGGGACAGAAAATAGCCGAAAGGTAAGATTTGGAAGTATAATAACCATGGCATGATATCTGTTTCAAGATTGTTGTGCGATGCGATTGGGCCAGGCGACAGCCTTCGCTACGGCAGGCAATATCCAGCCGCTGATAGACAACGACCAATCGTCGTCTGGAATTGCACCAGAAAATGCAACCTCAATTGTGTCCATTGCTACAGCAGCGCTGGCGACAAAGACCCCGCTGAAGTTTTAAACACTGAGCAGGCAAAATCGTTCATACGTGACCTGGCAGATTTCGGTGTGCCGGTGATATTGTTCTCGGGCGGTGAGCCATTGCTCAGAGAAGATATCTTTGAGCTTGCCAACTTCGCCAGGGAACAAGGGATAAGGACTGTCCTATCCACAAACGGTACTCTTATCTCCAAGGAAGTGGCTAAGAAAATAAGGAATGTCGGCTTTGCCGAGGTAGGCATCAGCCTGGATGGCATCGGTGACAAAAACGACCAATTCCGCAGCAAAAAAGGTGCCTACGAAACCGCTTTGCAGGGTATCCGAAACTGCATCGCTCTAGGACTAAGAGTATCTTTGAGACTGACCATCACTCTCTCAAACTATATGGAAATACCTGCTATCTTCGACCTTGTAGAAAGAGAAGAGGTAAAGCGGGTCTGTTTTTACCATCTCGTCTACGTTGGTCGGGGAAGTGACCTCAGCACAGACGACTTGAACCATTCCCAAACCAGGGCAATATTTGACCTAATCTGTGACCGCACCGTAGACCTTTATGAACGCGGCATGCCCAAAGAAGTCCTTACCGTGGATAATCACGCCGACGGTGTTTACCTTTATCTTAAGCTGAGGAAACAAGACCCAGCCCGTGCTGAGAAAGTATTGGCTTTGCTCCGGGCTAATGGCGGTAACAATTCGGGCATCCGAATAGGAGCAGTTGACGAATTGGGGAATGTCCACGCCGACCAATTCTGGCAACACTACTCCTTCGGCAACGTACGCCAGCGGAAATTCGGCGATATCTGGCTGGATATATCAGACCAATTGATGCGTGGGCTTAAGAGCCGAAAGGGATTGCTTAAGGGGCGCTGCACTAAATGCCAGCACCTCGACTTGTGCAACGGCAACCTGCGGGTACGAGCTGAGGCGGTTTTTGGCGACATCTGGGCTGAAGACCCGACGTGTTATCTGACAGACAGCGAGATTGGACTTGTTCAATGACAAGAGAAATGGTTAGAGAGAGCCAAGTGGAAAAGGAAAACATCACCCCTAGACTGCAGATGGTAGCCTGGGAGATAACACGAAGCTGTAACCTGTTTTGCGCCCACTGCCGCTCCTCCTCTACTGCTAGCGCTTATGAAAACGAACTTTCCACCGAAGAATGTCTCCACCTGATAGATGGCATACTGGAGGTGGGCAAACCTGTTCTAATCCTCAGTGGTGGCGAACCTCTTCTACGCCACGACCTTTTCCAGACAGCAAAATACGCGGTGGGGAAAGGGCTGCGGGTAGTTATGGGCACCAACGGTACCCTCATCACCGAGGAGGTCGCTGCTAAACTGAAGACAATCCCCATATCGAGGGTGGCTGTCAGCATAGATTTTCCCACGCCCGAACTTCAGGACAAGTTCCGTGGCAAAGCAGGAGCTTTCCAGGCGGCTATGGCAGGGATTGACCGATTACGCCAGGCAGGCATCGAAGTCCAGATTAACAGCACCATCACCAGACTAAATGTCAGGCACCTGAATGAGCTGCTGAACCTTGCCCTTGAAGCAGGGGCCGTGGCTTTCCATCCATTTATGCTGGTGCCGACAGGTCGGGGCAAAGGGCTTGAAGCGGTAGGGATGTCCCCAGAAGAATATGAACAAACGCTAAACTGGGTTTATGATAAGCAGAAAGGGCTGGAAAACAGGATATTCTTTAAGCCGACAGATGCCCCTCATTACCAACGGATAGTCAGACAGAGAGGCAGCAGAGCCAATCCACAAGGAGTATTGCTTGGTGAGAAATCAGCAACGAAGGCTAGAAAGGATGCCATGAATTCTATGACACGCGGCTGTCTGACTGGGACTGGTTTTTGCTTCATCTCCCATCGGGGCAGGGTGCAGGGGTGTGGCTATCTCAATGTGGAAGCCGGGAATATAAGAGACAAGAGCTTCAGCGAAATCTGGATGAATTCCACACTGTTCCGTGAACTGAGAGACCTGTCGAACATCAAGGGGAAGTGCGGCATCTGTGAATACAAGAGGGTCTGCGGCGGCTGCCGAGCCAGAGCCTACGAATCCACCGGCGATTACCTCGAGGCTGAGCCTTACTGCATTTATGAGCCGGTCACATTACGAAAGAACAGGTAAACATAAGAATGCCGACAAAGATCGATAATGTTGACAAAAACCTGCTGAACATCATCCAGGCAGAGTTCCCCCTGAGCCGAGAGCCGTTCGCTGCCTTGGGACTACACCTAAACGTTAACTGTAATGAGGTAATCCAGAGAATAGAGAGGCTAAAATCAGGAGGAATCATACGCCTGATAGGTCCCGTTTTTAATCCAAAAAGGCTCGGCTACCGGACTACCTTGGTAGCAGTGGAAGTACCCGTGGAACGGCTGGATAAGGCAGAACAAATCGTCAGCACACATCCGATGGTGAGCCATTGCTACGAACGCGACCATGACTTCAACCTTTGGTTCACATTGGCCATGCCTGCAAAAGAAGACATAGAGAGCGAGGTACACAAGCTGGGCAGCAGAATCAAGGCCGAGGAAATATTAAACCTACCGGCAGTAAGAATTTTCAAGATAGGAGCTTATTTCAATCTCGGCGGAAGTCATGCATCAATGCCAAATATGGTCGCCAGCAACAATAGGCTTTCAAATATAGATTCTGAGCTATCTCCCACCGACCGGGCTGTCATCAATGAATTGCAGCAAGACCTACCCCTAAATGAAAAACCGTTCGACCTAATATCAGCAAGACTTTCGATGGACGTTGACAAATTTCTCAGCCGCTGCCAGGCTCTTTTGCAGTGCGGAATTATGCGACGCTTCAGCGCCTCTATCAACCACAGCAAACTTGGATTTACGGCCAACGCTATGGCTTGCTGGAACATGCCAACTGATATAATAGAGGCAACAGGTAAGAAGATAGCCAAGTTTCCGGAGATAAGTCACTGCTATGAAAGGCAGACAAGTCCCCTCTGGCCTTATAATCTATTTGCCATGATACATGCTGCCACCAAAGAGACCTGTCGAGCCATAGCTGATAGAATATGCTCAGAGACCGGGCTTGATAAGAATGGCTTGGTTTTGCTTTTCAGCACCAAAGAGATAAAAAAGACGAGGGTTCGATATACGCTATGAAAAGGGATGAGCAAGCATCTACATACTATCCTATTTTACTGAATATTCAAGGTAGGAAGTGCCTGGTGGTCGGTGGGGGCCCAGTAGCTTTGCGCAAGGCAAAGGCACTTCTAGAGCACGGTGCTAATGTGGAGGTTGTCGGTCCCATCTTATGTCCAGAGCTAAATCAGCTGGCAACAGATGGAGTCATACGAACCATCCAAAGGGACTACAAGTCAGAGGATTTGCAGCACGCCTTTATCGCCATAGCTGCAACCGATAATGCCAAAACGAATGAACGCGTGGCTGCCGAGGCCAGACGCCGAGGAGCCTTGGTGAATGTGGTAGACGACCCGAAAAACTCCGACTTTATTGTCCCTTCTTACTTAAAGCGTGGTGATGTTATCGTCGCTGTCTCCACATCCGGCAGAAGCCCGGCGCTGGCCCGCAAAATCAGGAGCGAACTGGGAAAGAACTTCAAAGCCGAATATGAACAGTTAGCCGTAATTGCTGACGAAGTTCGCTCTACGCTGAAGCAACAGGGGATTACAGTCAGCAGCGATATCTGGCAAGAAGTCCTGAGCTTAAATTCACTTATAGAACTGCTGAGACAGGGCAAAAACCAAGAAGCCAAAGAAATCATGCTTACGAGATTGAAGACGCTGGAACAAAATAAGCCATGAAGAAGCCACTTGAAATGCAGATTCATGTGGTGGGCGTGAATCACAGCACAACGCCGATTGAAATTAGGGAGAGGCTGGCAGTTAGCAGCTCCCATGTCCCTGATGCCTTGTCCCTGCTTCGAAAATACGTACCCCAGGGACTCATACTGTCTACCTGCAACCGGACTGAGGTCTACTCCATACCCAATAGAGGTGGTTCTTCCCAACCGGGCATAGATTTCCTTAAAGCCTGGGCAAATATCTCCAATGCCGACTTGCTACCCTACGTTTACTGCTACCATAGTGAAACAGCAGTCAGGCATCTCTTCCGCGTAGCCTCCGGCCTTGACTCGATGATTATCGGTGAGTTCGAGATCCTGGGACAGGTGAATCAGAGCTTAGAGGAAGCCAAGAAGGCTCGCATGGTGGAACATCCACTACGGAATCTTTTCCACCAAGCACTTAGAGTAGGCAGGCGTGTCAGGGAGAAGACAGGAATCAGCAAAAATGCTCTTTCCGTGAGCTCTGTGGCAGTTGCGCTAGCTGCCAAAGTCATCGGAGATTTGACCAGATGCAAAGCCCTTGTCATCGGCACCGGCGAAGCCGGAAGACTAGTAGCCAAGGCGCTAAAAGAAAGAGGTATTTCACAGATTGCGACTACCAGCCGTTCCTATGACAAGGCTTCAACTCTTGCTGCAGCACTGGGCGGAAGCTCAGTCGATATAGGTAGTCTTGGGCAAGAGCTAGCTACCTGCGATATAGCCATCAGTTGCACTGGAGCACCCCACCTTATACTTGACCTTAAGTCAGTGGAGAATGCTATGCGAGCTCGTTTCCATCGCCCCCTAGTGATTATTGATATCGCTGTCCCTCGGGATGTAGAACCTCAAGTAGGTCAGATTAGCAATGTATTTCTCTACGACATTGACGACTTCACTCATCTCTCAGAGCTCAACCGCAAACAGAGGGAAACCGAGATTGAAAAAGCTATGGAGATTATAGAGGCCGAAGTGAAGAGATTTACCTCCTGGTGGCAGGCTATGGAAGTGAAGCCGGTAATCAGCAGTCTGATGAGAAAGGCGGAAGACATACGCCAAACACAGCTTGATATGACCCTAAAAAAGATACGCCACCTCTCCGCAGAAGAGCAACAGAGCTTAGAGGCTATGACTAAAGCCATAGTGCAAAAGATACTCCATGAGCCTATTCAGCACCTTAAGAACAATGCCCACAGGAGAGATGACTACATTACGCTGGTCAATGATATTTTCCAGCTCGACAAGGACAAGCCCGAATGAGGAAGATCACTATCGGCACCCGCGGCAGTAAACTGGCTGTCATTCAAGCTCAATGGGTGCTGACCAATCTCAGAGAAGCTGCCCCCGGACTGGAAGCTAGCCTTGTCAAAATAACAACCAGAGGCGATCGAGACAGCGGCACTGCTCTTGATAAATTCGCTGGGCAGGGAGTGTTCGTTAAAGAGCTGGAAAAAGCATTGATTGATGGCGAGATCGACCTAGCCGTTCACAGCCTCAAGGACGTGCCCACCGAAATCCCCTACGGCCTTTTTCTGGCGGCAGCAACTGCCAGGCTTGATCCGAGGGACATCCTTATTTCCAGAGCCGGTAAGCTTGCCGGACTTGCCCCAGACTCGAAGATAGGCATGGGAAGTCTTAGGCGCTCGGTTCAACTGTCTGCCCTTCGCCCTGACCTTGAAATATGTGAGATAAGAGGAAATATTGATACCCGTTTGCGAAAGGTCTCTGAGGGAGAAGTTGATGGCATCATCGTGGCAGCTGCTGCCTTGATACGTCTCGGCTGGCAAGACAAGATAACAGAATACTTACCCATAGAGTATTTCACTCCAGCGGTAGGACAGGGAGCGCTGGGAATAGAGATACGCTCCGAAGACGAGGTGACGGCATCGCTTGCCTCGGCAATAAATCACGAGCCTACATGGCAGAGTGTTACTGCCGAGCGGACATTTTTACGAGCCCTCGGTGGCGGCTGCCGCGCCCCTATAGCTGCTCTCGGCATTGTTTCAGACGGAGTCTTGAAGCTAAGTGGGATGGTGGCCAGCGTTTATGGTGACCACATTCTGCGTGCCACAGAGGAAGGCAATGCTCAGGCACCGGAGCAAGTTGGAAAGCAATTAGCCCAGAAAATGGTAGATATTGGAGCACTCGACTGCATTTCTGAGTTAAAATCTCGGTGAGCCGCCCACCTAAACCAATTTGTCATTGCGAGGCACGGAGTGCCGTGGCAATCTAGGTGGCGGGAGGGTGAGGTGAGATTGCTTCGCTTCGCTCGCAATGACGAGAAGGGAAAAAGCCATAAACAAATTCAAAATCACAAAT
>JAPLHH010000152.1 GCA_026389735.1 Chloroflexota bacterium
CTTCTATTTTAGTATCTTCACTGGTATTCCAGAGCCAGGTAAGCCAATATAACGAGTCGCTGCGTCTATTGCAGGCACTGGGGAAGGAGCCGGTAGGGCCTGCTCCCGAATTGTTCCCACTCAACCTGCTCAGAGGGGTGATTGACTACATTGAGATAATCGGTGCTGTTCTGGGGATGTTGCTCGGATATCTGACCGTTTCCAGGGAGAAAAACACAAGAACGCTCAAACTTATCCTGACCAGGCCCGTCGGCAGGATGGAGATAGTTGCTGGCAAGTTCCTGGGTAACGGGATATTCATCGCCCTGACTTTGTTGAGTGTGGGAGTCTTCTCCTATCTGGGATTGTTGGTTGTCGGCGGAGTGGCGCTAAGCCCCGTTGAGTTGCTCAAGTTGGGGGTAGTGCTCCCTATTTCATTTGCTTATATCATGACTTTCTTCTCTCTCACCTTTTTCCTCTCGCTGTCCATGAAGACAATATCGCATGCACTGATGATTTCGTTTGTTATCTGGCTGTTGGTTGTGCTAATCTTGCCCCAGATCGGTGACACCATGGACCCTGACAATCAGGTGCCCGGGGGATTCTTTAGCAGTATGCATTTGACCAAGATCGAGGAAAAGCAGGTCATGGCCAATTTCAACAATTACGAGACGATAAGAACCTCCATAGAGCAGTTATCAATCACCAAACATTATGAAAGAGCCAGCTTCGCGATACTGGGAATCAAGAAAGAATTTAATGCAATCCCGCTTGCGGACATACTGGCCAGCCAATGGGTTAACCTCCTGTCTGTTTTCGGCCTGTTTGCAGTCGGGTTGTATGCCTGCGGAGCGCTTATGTCCCGAAGGCGTAAGGGGTATGCGTCTGATTTGGCCACATGAGTATATACAGTGACGGGGGAGTGAAGATCATATGACTTGCACAGGCAGACTCTGAAGCGGTAAGGCTTGCTTATGTCGCTAGTTCCAGACCCAGACACTTACTAGCTTGGGCCGTACGCAAGCCGATGAGCAGTAAAAAAGATGAGGAAACTATTCGCGACCTAGGTTTTCATGTGGTTGATATGACAGAAATAGACGTTAATCTATAAGCAGGTTATTACACATTACAAGCAAATGTGACCACATATACTCTGGGTGATTGTTACTCTGCAACCACTATATACTCAATATGATACTCAATATGCCTGCTCTGGCTTTTCTGGTAAAAGGGATCAATTATCGATTCGTTGGCGAGAAATGCTAGGGCCTTTTCCAATTCTTAACTGGATTTTAACACTTAATTGTTATCCTGCTCAGTAGAAAGGAAGAAAGCGTACTTCGAGGAGTACTACCATGTCCAAACGACCCATCCTGTACGCACTATTAGCCCTGGGCATCATTATGCTCGGCGTCGGCGGTATTGCGCTGTTGCAACTCTCATGAACTAAATCAATCAAGCACTTAACAGGATTTTAGTATTTGGTTGTTTCACTGTTCAATGAGAAAGGAGGTGACACGGAAATGTGGCGGAGTAAGAAGTTTATTATTGTTGCGGTGTTGGCGGCGGTGATACTCACCGGGAGCATTAGCGGAGTAGTTCTAGCGGCTGACAATGGGGATAACAACCAGCCCGGGGCTAAAAATGAAGCCCTACTGGATAAAGTCTGTGCCATCTACGAACAAAACACGGGTACCACCATCGACGCCCAAGCACTCAAAGAAGCCTTCACCCAGGCACAAGACGAGATGCGGACGGAGGCTCTGGATGAATATCTTCAGAAGCTCGTGGACGAGGGTAAGATAACCCAGGAACAGGCTGACCAGTATAAGGCATGGCTGGAGACAAGGCCGGATGTCCCCATATTGGCCCCCGGCTTTCCCGGTGCTGGCATGCCCCACGGCTTCGGTGGGCCCGGTGATGGGTTCCCCGGCAGGGGTGAGCCATCGACTGAAGAATAGCCAAACAGGCTCCATACCAAGATAAAAGATAACTGTTAAGAAGGAGAGGGGAATACCCCTCTCCTTTAATTATTAACAATTTTTTAACATTTGTGTTATAACATTAGAGAAAGACAGTAAATAGCCGGGGGCTCTGAAGATGGCAGGTAAAAGGGTTTTGGTGGTTGATGACGATGCCAAAACGGTGGAACTGGTCAAGCTCTACCTTAACCGGGATGGTTACCGGGTTCTTACCGCTGGTGATGGCGTCGAGGCTTTGCGCCTGGCTCAAGAGGGTCACCCTGACCTCATTGTTCTGGACTTGATGCTTCCCGGCATCGACGGCCTTGAGGTCTGCCAGACCCTTAGAGATGAATCTGACGTACCGATTATTATGCTTACCGCCAAGACTACCGACCAAGACAAGCTTAAAGGCCTGGACATGGGAGCGGATGACTATGTGACCAAGCCTTTCAGCCCGAGAGAACTGGCGGCTAGAGTACGGGCTGTACTCAGACGCCTCCCCGGGGAGCGTGGGCCTGATGAAATCAAGTTTGGCAAACTCACGGTCAATTTCCTCCGACGTGAGGCATCCCTGGCCGGCAGACCCCTGAATCTCTCTAATACCGAATTCAAATTGCTGGGGATTCTCATCAGGGAACCGGGTAGAGTTTTCAGCCGTTCCGAGCTTATTGAAAAAGCCCTTGGTTACGATTTTAAGGGCTTTGACCGCACCATTGATGTTCATA
>JAPLHH010000181.1 GCA_026389735.1 Chloroflexota bacterium
CGGTATAGCCACTCTTGAGCACTTGACTGCCGAGATAATGGGTGTTATTGGTGATGAACTGGCTGGCAGGGAGAAAGACTTCGTAACTATCGACGCCCATACTTTCGAGGTCGATGCTGGCCTCAGGGTGGAGGAAGTTAATGAGGAATTGGATTTAAGTTTGCCTACCGGTGATTATGAGACTGTGGCTGGTTTCATTCTGAGCCATCTGGAGCGCATTCCAAAACAGGGTGAGCACTTAAGGTATAAAGACCTAAAACTGACTATACTTGAAATGCGGGGGCGGAAGATCGAGAGGATTTTGGTAACCAAGGAAAGGGATGCAGCGCCTGCGCCTTAAGTTTAACCGCAGTGAAGAACTTAAGTTCCTTTCGCACTTAGATTTGATGAGGCTTTGGGAGAGGGCTTTACGTCGGGCTGGACTCCCGCTAGCTTATTCGGAAGGTTTTACTCCTCATCCGCAGATTGCTCTGGCAGCACCTCTATCAGTAGGTGTGACCAGCGAGGCTGAGCTAATGGATGTATTCTTGTCCCGATGGGTGCCTCCGCAATCTTTTATCACTCAGGTAAGCAAGCAATTATCTTGCGGGATTGATTTACTGGAGGCTTGGCCAGTTGGACCGAAAGCTCCGTCACTCCAATCTCAGGTTAGATTCATAGAATATAAGGTTGAGGTAGAGATTGAGCAGGGGTGCGAAGAAGTGGAGTTAGCTTTACAATCTTTCCTTTCAGCCAAGGAACTACCGTGGCACCATTTCAGAGATACAGGAGCCCGCTACTATGATTTGCGTGCCCTGGTGGATGGCCTGTGGCTTATTGATTGCCACGATTCTTTGTGTGTTTTGGGAATGAGATTGTGCTGCGATGAAAAGGGCGCTGGCAGGCCAGAGCAAGTGACTAAGGCTCTGGGTTTCTCTCGGCATCCTGAGTCCATCCACCGCACCAAGCTAATTCTGAGATGAAGAGAATCTGGTTAAGTAATGCAGTTAACAGAGCCCCATCTAGATATTAAGCGTCAAGAACTGGCTAAGAAATACGCCAGGCTTATGAGATGGCTATCCTTTGTTGAGTTGGCAGTAGTCGGTGCTCTGCTGTTAGTACTTGTTTTCGGCGGTGTCTCAGCCAGAATGAGCTATTTTTTGTCTTTTCCTCAACCTTGGGCTTCGGCTTTGTATTTTGTGATTTTAGTGGTTGGCCTGAGTATAATCATGATGCCGTTGACTTACTATCAAGGCTTTATCCTGCCGCGGCGATGCGGTTTGTTAAATCAAAAGCTTGGTGCCTGGCTAGCGGATAGAGCCAAAGCCTCAGCCTTAAGCGTCTTATTGGGTTTGGGAATAGTTATTGTCGTTTACTGGTTATTAGACCGCTTCTCAGACGTCTGGTGGCTGTGGGCTGGCATATTGTTGTTGCTGCTCAGTTTGCTTTTAACACGGCTGACGCCGACTTTGCTCTTGCCTATTTTCTTTAAGTTAGAACCTCTTGGTGATGTGGAGCTTAAGCAAAGGTTGATGAATCTGGCAAAGCGGGCACATGCCCAGATTGTTGGTGTGTTTACCATGGATTTGAGCAGTAAAGGCACTACAGCTAATGCTATGTTAGCAGGTTTGGGCAAGACGAGAAGCATTATTCTCAGTGATACTCTGCTCCAGCAATACACTTCAGAGGAGATCGAAGTAATATTGGCGCATGAATTAGGCCATCACCTCCATCGGGATATTCCCAAGCTTATTGCTGTTCAAGCTGTCATGGTTTTGCTAGCCTTCTATCTGGCTGGTCTGGTTTTAAAAGCCAGTCTTATGCCGTTGGATTTTCAAGGGATTGCCGATGTAGCGGCTTTTCCTCTTCTATTTCTGTTTTTGGCCGCTTTTGGCCTAAT
This sequence comes from Chloroflexota bacterium, assembly GCA_026389735.1. The sequence continues at coordinate 1,880 of JAPLHH010000181.1, forward strand.
GGTAACGCCATTGATTAATGCCTACAGTCGTTACATAGAGACATCGGCTGACGAAGCCGCCCTGGAGCTGACGGCTGACCCACAGGCTTTCATCACAGCAATGACCAAGCTCACTGACCAAAATCTGACTGTGGCCGATCCCAGTCGCTGGGTGGAGTTTCTATTTTATGACCATCCCCCGTATACTAAGCGGGTTGGTTTGGCTCGACGCTATAATCTGAAAGTTTCTTAAGGAGGTAAGCGATTAATAATCTCGCCTGTCATTGCGAGCCCTTCGCCCCATGTCATTCTGAGCGCAGCGAAGAATCTCACACGTCTCAGGGTAAACTCCGCGAAGCGGTGACCGGAGATTGCCACGTCGCTAGCGCTCCTCGCAATGACAAAAACGCTCTCTAGGGAGGTGTGCGATTAGACTCATTCTGGTTAGGCATGGTGAAACCGCTTGGAATCGGGAACGACGGATTCAGGGTGGCAGCAGTGACGTTGAGTTAAGTGAGTTCGGGAGAAAACAGGTGGAGAGGTTGGGGCTGGCATTAAAGGAAACGAGAATCGACGCCATTTATTCCAGCCCATTAAAACGTGCTTTAGATACAGCCATGGCCATTGCCAGCCACCATCAGTTGGCGGTGCAAGTTGAGTCCGATTTGCGGGAGATGGAGGTTGGTGAGCTTGAAGGTGTATCTACAGCTGAGATTGGTGCTAGTTTTAGCCAGTTTTTGCTCCAGTGGCGGCAGGGGCAGGGCTTGGAGAAATTGCCTGGCGGTGAGAGTGTAGTTGATTTGGCGGACAGGATGTGGGCGACCGTTCAGTTCATAATCAAGAAGCATCAGCAGGAAACAGTAGTGGTGGTGAGCCATTTCTTCGCAGTTGTGGTCACTATCTGCAAGGCTCTTGGATGGCCGCTGACTCGCTTAGAGCGGATTAGAGTACAGACTGGCAGTATTAGTATAATTGACTTGGGAGATGGGCGTCCTCATCTCGTGTTGCTGGGTGATACCTGTCATCTGAGAGAGGGTTAGGTTTGGCAACATTGCCTGTCATTCTGAAGGAGCGGAGCGACTGAAGAATCTGACTCAATATGTAGATCCTTCGCTTTCGCTCAGGATGACAAGTGAGCTCAGGATGACAAATGAGCAGTGTCAGGGGGTTAGATTTGGATAGGAAAGAAAAAACGCTGGAACAAAGAGCCATCAAATTTATCCATGAGCGTAATCTTTTTTCAGCTGGTGACAAGCTGGTGGTGGCGGTGTCCGGGGGGGGCGACTCGGTGTGTTTGCTCCATATCCTGGCGCAGTGGCGAAAAGAGCTGGGTGTGGAACTGCATGTAGCTCATCTCAATCACCAGCTTCGAGGTGCCGAATCTGATTCTGATGACAGTTATGTTTCTGATTTGGCACGTAGGCTGGATGTGTCAGCAACGATTGAGTGTCGAGACGTAGCAGCATATCGTGACCAAAAAGGTGGCTCATTAGAGGAAGCTGCCCGAGAGGTGCGCTATAGCTTCCTGACTGAGGTAGCTAGGGGGATAGGTACCTCTAAGGTGGTGGTGGCGCACACCCGTGACGACCATATTGAGACCATTGTGATGCATTTGCTGCGTGGGGCAGGCACAACTGGACTGCGTGGTCTGCAGCCTCGTTCCGTATTGCCATACGGCGAAAACAGTAGCCAGCTTGAAGTAGTGCGTCCATTGCTTGAAGTTACCCGGCAGGAAACATTGGACTACTGCCAGCGATACAACCTGGCTCCGCGCAGCGATTCTTCCAATGTATCGCTTTCTTTTCTTAGAAACCGTGTCCGTCTTGAGCTGCTACCTGTGCTCAGAAGCTATAACCCCAGCATTGACAAAGTTTTGCTCAGGCTGGCGGATATTGCCGGAGGTGACATCTCCTTTATCGAGGAACAAGCCTCATTGCTGTGGAAGGAGTTGGCCAGGGAAGAAGGTGACGTAATCTACTTGAATATGAGCAAGATGGTTGCTTCGCCGCGTGCTATGCAGAGGCAAATCTTTAGAAGGGCAGTCAAGCAACTTCGAGGAAATCTCAAGGATGTTGAGGCCGACCACATTGAGGCAATGATAGATTTCCTATCAAAACCGGCGGGTAAGAAGTTATGCCTGCCGGATGGCCTGACGTTGTCTACAGAATATGGTCGTCTGGTTTTGGCCTCGGCTCAGGCTTCAATATGCCCATTACCTCCTCTTAAAGGTGTATCCAATATTAATATTCCCGGCGAAACTGATTTGCCTGGCTGGCGGGTTAGAGCAGATATAATTCAAGAGGTGGTTGGCGACGAAAATGGTCTTGCTGCCAGCTTTGATTTGGATAAGGTTGGAAAAGAATTGACAGTGCGGCGGCGCAGGCCGGGTGACCGTTTTCAACCTTTGGGTATGAGTCAAACCAAAAAACTCCAGGACTTTATGGTTGATTCCAGGATTCCCCGTTCCTGGAGAGACCGAGTGCCATTGATTTGCTCACCTAAGCAAATCTTGTGGGTAGTCGGCTGGAGAATAGATGATAGGGTTAAAGTTACTGGAAACACGAAAGAGGTCCTGCGTCTACAGCTTGAAAGGTTAACCTGATGGCAGTGGATTTGGAGTTGCGTTTAAGGCGGCTCACGGTAGACGAGGCTTTGCCCAAGCTTGACCGCTACCTTAATGCCGCCTTCATGGCCGGTTTGTCTTCTGTACGCATTGTCCATGGCAAGGGGACAGGGGTGCTGCGTCAAGCAGTACACGAGACGCTGGCAGAACATCCTCTGGTCAAGTCCTTCCGGTATGGTGACTGGGGTGAGGGGGGTGCCGGGGTCACAGTCGTTGAGCTGGCGAATCATTAGCTATCTGCGTCGGTCCTTAAGCGGAAACTGGATAACATCGAGGCGACCGGCGTTGACATAATCGTTACCAACTGCCTGCCCTGCGTCCTTCAACTCAGGGGTGGCCTGGATAAGCGCCAGAGTCACATAACAATGATGCACAGTGCCAACAGGTGCAATTCCCAAATTCAAAGCTTTCCTGTTGCAACTTAGACAGACGAGAGGACTACCTGAAGAGTTTTGGCCATAACTGGCTTGGGGGACTCTCTTTACATATGAAAACTGGTTATGTTATCTTGTAAGAAGCATCGTAAGCGAGATATAATGTCTATAGGGGGAAATGATGATCTGTAGCAGAAATCTGAGGTCTGAGGAGGTTATATTTTAAGGTAATTATGGATATATTTCCAAATGAAGAGGAGAGTAATCTAGCCGCTGACCTCTTGGTGAACAAGTATAATGTTTCTGCTCAACTACTCGGGCGATTACTTAGCACCAAACAAACAAAAGAAGCCAATAGTTTGATAAGAAAATTTGGTAATAAAAGCCCAACCCGAGTCGATGTTGCCAAGCGGCTTGTACGTAGAACAGGGCCAGGGCTTTTTTGCGGTAGTAGTAAGTGCGTAAAGGAATTACGAAGTAAGTTACTTTCGAACCTACCAGATAAAGAGGTAATCAGGCTTTTTAGGCGGTATAAGACTCAAAGTAATATAACTTCCCCCTCCTACATGAGAAAGCCCTTATCGGAACTCAAGTGGGTTGCACGAGGTCCATGGCCGATCGACTTTGTCGAGACTTTGAGCTTTCCAAAAATTTTCGCCGGGATCCGCCCAACAGCTGTGCTACCGACAATCGATGATGTTCCTCCATTGGGGATTCCTCCTAAACTTGTAGAGTTTCAAGAATACCTAAAAAAACGTATGTTAGATGTACTTGCAAAAGATGGTGATAAGATGCGCTGTGTAGTAACGCTTCCAACTGGCGGCGGGAAAACACGAGTTGCAGTCGAGGCTTTCATTGATTGGATGCATCAGCGTTTTGCTGCTAGACAATACTTATTGTGGATAGCCCAGAGTGAAGAATTATGTGAACAAGCTATATCCTGCATTAGACAGTTGTGGGGTGCTAGGGAATACACGAGTTCCTTACGAGTTTACCGCTACTTCGGGGGACGAGATATACCTGTGAATGAGCTACAAGGCGGTGCTGTCGTTACTAGTATCCAGCAGCTTTATAATCGTAGCAAGAGCGGTGATGCGGCTTTGGATATCATCCTAAAGAGTACCGGCGCGATGATAATCGACGAGGCTCACCGCGCTGTCTCCCATATGTATGATACACTCCTGACTCAAGCGGAGAAAGTATGTGGGTCTGACCTTTTTCCAATTTGTGGCTTGACAGCTGCACCCGGCCGGGCGGGCTTATATAGCGCGGAGGAGACGATAAAGCTGGTTAATAGGTTTGATGCATATCTTGTCAAGCCTGCTCTTGGCGAGGAATTTGCAAAAGACCCGCTTCGATATTTTAGAGAGAACCAATATTTGGCGTGGCCTCGCCATATTGTTTATCGTTCAGGAAGAGAATACGAGCTAACTGAGGAAGAGATCCAGCAAATGGAATTGGAGGGTGATTTACCATCAGGTTTTCTAAAACGACTGGCTAACGACCGCAAGAGAAATGAACTTATTATAAGAAGAATGCTACAATTGCCAAAAGATACTCCAACATTGGTATACGCTTGTACTGTTGAGCATGCTTATTTCCTCGCAGACCTTCTGACAGAGTTGAGTGGGCAGCACGCAGGGGCAATATCTTCTGAAACTCCGTTAACAATTAGACGAGGGTTTATTCGAGATTTCAAGCAAGGTAATATGCAGTTCCTGTGCAACTTTGGGGTTCTTACGACTGGTTTTGACGCACCAAAAACTGAATGCATAGCAATTTGCAGGCCTACTACCAGTGAGGTTTTATACGAGCAGATTGTTGGGCGGGGACTTCGGGGACCCAAGTTCGGTGGAACGGACGAGTGCTTGGTAATTGATTTTGCTGATAACATACATAGGCTCGGGCCTCCCTTGGCCTATGAAAGATTCAAAGACTTTTGGACTGAGGAATCGGTAGAGCAAAGTTAAAGACATGTACCACGCTGAAAGCGTGCCATACATTTGTTTGGGGGTCTATTGTGCATATGGAACTTAATCACCAATCGGTCCAGGCTTTTTGAAAGGAGGAAACGGCAGTGAAGGTACAAATCTGTTTAGAGAAGCAGGAGCTCCAGGGCAACAAGATGGTTGCGTTTGAAGTTAACGATGGTGCCGGGGTAAATATCGGAACGTTCCTGGTGGGCAAAGGGGGCGTACGGTGGCGGCAACCGAAAGCTTCTAAAAAGGCAAAGGCGAAATCGTGGAATGAAGTAATAAGGTGGCTGCAGGAGCACGGACGAACAGTCACCAAGTGACCTATCAAACACCCGCAAACAAATTCCTTTCCACAGGAGTTCGGATTTTCCCTCAGTATTAGCAGCAGGTTTGGTATTACCGAAATTAATCTTACATGACTATACAACGATAGGGCGAATTGTGTACTCGCGCAACTTGATGAAACCTTAGGGCAATTCCAAAGGTTATGTCTCTTCATCTACCAGCTCCTTGTAGGTTGACATAAGTCGTTGGGTTATTGCTCCTGGTCTCCCTGAGCCGATGGGCTTGTCGTCCAGCCGGGTCAGGGGCATGATTTCAAGTACGGAGTTGGTTAAGAAAGCCTCGTCAGCTCTGAGCAGTTCTGCCAGCTCAATTTGTTTCACAACCACCATGATTCCCATCGATTGAGCCAGCTCCAGAACTGCCTCACGAGTAATTCCAGACAAAGCGCCGCTTTCTGTAGAGGGCGTAACCAGCATCTCGCCGCCGGCTATGAAGATATTGGTGGTGCTGCCTTCAGCCACAAAGCCTCTTTCGTTGAGCAGCAGCGCTTCGTCGGCACCGGCTGTCACGGCTTCCTGCCGGGCTAAGATATTTTCCAGATAGCAGGTGGATTTGAGCCTTGAAAGCGGCGACTGGCTGTTGCGTCGCCAGGATGACAGGACTGCCGTGTAGCCTCGCTCATAACTTTCAGGTGGCAGGGGCACGAGTTTCCGGGCAATAATGAATACGGTAATGCCACTGCATGTATCCGGGTTGGGGGTTATATCACCCTCGCCGGCCGATACTGTGAGCCTGAGACGGGCTTCAGCGAGGTTGTTGGCTTTTAGAACTTCATAGCAAGCTTTCTCCAGGTCGAAACTAGTTAGCTTGGAAGCTATGCCCAGAGTCTCGGCTGCATGGTGAAGTCGGGCCAGGTGGCGGTCAAGACGGAAGATGGAGCCGCCATAAGCCCGCATTGTCTCGAAAAGTCCGTAGCCGTAAAGGAAACCGTGATCGAATGGCGATAGCTTAGCCTGAGAGCGGGGAATCAAATCGCCGTTAAGGTAAATAATTTCTTCCATTTGTGTATTCTAGGGCCATACAGGCTCGGTGAAGCGGAGGAAGTTGGCCAGCAGGTCATGGCCTGCTTCAGTAAGTATGGATTCGGGATGTATCTGGGCTCCCTCGATTACGTAGTCTTTATGTCTTACCCCCATTATCTCCCCTTCCTGGGTTCGGGCAGTGACTGTGAGGCAGGAAGGCAAACCTTCCGGTTTGATAATTAAGGAGTGGTAACGGGCTGCTGGAAAGGGATTCTCTATGCCCTCGTAGATAGTTTCGCCATCGTGATAGATGAGAGATGTCTTCCCGTGGACTGGCACCGAGGCTCGCCCGACAATGCCGCCATAGACGTGGCCTATGCACTGGTGCCCAAGACAGACACCGAAGATGGGGATTTTGCCGCCGAAATTAAATATTACATCGTTGGAAATGCCAGCCTCTAGAGGGGTACATGGCCCTGGAGAAATGACTATATGGCTGGGAGCAAGCTCTTCGATTTCAGCTAGGGTAATTTGGTCGTTGCGATAGACCAGCGGCTCCCAACCCAACTCCCCCAGGTATTGAGCCAGGTTGTAAACGAAAGAGTCGTAGTTATCGATGACCAGTATCATGGTATTTTTTACTTGTTATTGCGAGTGGCAAAGGTTCCGAAGCAGCACTGAGATTGCCACGCTTCGCTCGCAATGACGGGGGGGAATTATTAAGCAATGACGGAAAGGAATTGTTAAGCAACGACGGGAAGGGATTATTAAGCATTGCTATCATTTGGTCTCCACAGCCACTCTAGGTGCCAGTCGAAGCGCCTGAATCAGCGCCTTAGCCTTATCCAGAGTCTCCTGATATTCCGCCTCGGCTTTGGAATCGTAAATAATGCCGCCACCGACTTGAAAGTAAGCTTTACTGTCCTTGATTATAAAGGTGCGGATAACTATGTTGAGGTCGAGGTTGCGGCCGAAGCCCAGATAGCCGATGGCGCCGGTGTAGACGCTTCTTCTTGTTGGCTCAAGTTCATCGATAATCTCCATAGCCCGCACCTTGGGGGCGCCGGTGATAGAGCCGCCGGGGAAAGTAGCTTTGAACAGGTCAATGCGGTTTTTGTCCGGGCGCAGCTTACCGATAACGGTGGAAGTCAAATGAAAGACCGTAGGAAAGGTCTCGAGGATAGCCAGCTCGGTAACTTTAACCGTGCCGTATTGACAGACTCTGCCTAAATCATTTCTCTCCAGGTCAACAATCATCACATTCTCGGCGCGGTCTTTGATGCTGTTAAGCAGTTCTTGAGCCAGCATGGCATCTTCAACTGGATTTTTACCTCTTGGCTTGGTGCCTTTTATGGGCCGTGTCTCTATCCAGTCGCCATCTACGCGGAGGAATCTCTCCGGCGAGGCACTGACAATGGTTACGCCATCAAAGTTGAGGTAGCTGGCGAAAGGTGCCGGGTTTATCTGCCCCAAATGTTGGTAAAGCTCATAAGGGGGGACGGTCAAATCGGTATCAAAGCGCTGGGAAAGATTAACCTGAAATACATCGCCGGCGGCGATATATTCCCTGACTCTGTTAACCGCCTCCATATAGCCCTCGGGAGTGAAATTGGACTTGAGCACAGCTTCAGTCGTTTTCTTGATGCTCTCTGAAGCAGCTTCCGGGATATGTGAAGGGGGCGAAGACAGCCTGCTCTTCATTTCCTCAAGGCGCAGTTTGGCTCTTTTAAGCCTCCGGCTCTCATCGAGTTCGGGGAAGCCTGTGGAGGCGATATATGCCCGGTTTTTCAGATGGTCAAAGGCAAGAACAGTGTCATAGAAACCAAAATAGCTTTCTGGCAGCTTCAGGTCATCTATAGCTGTGGTGGGGAGTCGCTCGATGAAATGGCATAGGTCGTAGCTGAGATAGCCCACGGCACCGCCCCAAAAGGGAATGGGCGCTGGGAAAGAATCCAGGCTGTATGTTTTGAGCAGCTTACCCAGAATGTCGAAGGGGTTGCCGTGCTCGTTTTCCTGCCTGTCTTGCTGTATGATGGTGACCTGATTGCCCCGGCTTCTCATCACCAGGAATGGGTCGACGCCGATAAATGAGTACCTCCCCAGCCTTTGAGGGTCCATGCCGCTGTCTAGGAAAAAGCTATGAAGCTGGCTGTGAAATAGCTCAAAGACTTCAGGAGCAGTCAGTGGAGTATGAATTTCCTCAATCAGTATAGTTCGGTTCCTTGCGTCCATGGTATAGTTGCCTTTTCTTTTGCTTCGTTGTCGAAATCAAAGGTAGGCGTAGCTTTTAGTCACCTTTCCATTCCATTTGGTTCATTGTTATTTTCGTCACTTTCACTTTTTTCCCTTTGCCTTTTCTGCCTCGATGGAGTGGGCTAGTCGCTCATGAGCCTTCAGCCCATAAAGTTTCTCCCAGGCGGCAAGTATCTCATCCACAGGGACATCTTCACGATATCCGTGGTCTTTGACATATTCAATGTGCAGTTTTCCATCCAAATTGTGGGAGTGGAATATAGCGTCATTTTGGCCATCGAATTCTACTGTAATAATCCTATTTTTCTGGCACATTTTCAGGTCGAAAGCTGGGGTTGCCTTAACCCATGTCCCGTTGATGTACAGCTCGGTGTAACCGTGGTAGCTAAACAAGTTTGTACCCATAACTTTTAGCAATCTATCGGAAATAAGATAATTCCGAATATCAGCA
>JAPLHH010000235.1 GCA_026389735.1 Chloroflexota bacterium
GGGTCCGGCTGTTCGCCGGTTAAAGCGGCACGCGAGCTGGGTTCAGACCGTCGTGAGACAGGTCGGTCTCTATCCGTCGTGGGCGTCCGGAGATTTGAGGGGGGCTCTCTCTAGTACGAGAGGATTGAGAGGGACAGACCTATGGTGTGCCAGCTGTTCCGCCAGGAGCATCGCTGGGTAGCTAAGTCTGGTTGGGATAAGCGCTGAAAGCATCTAAGTGCGAAGCTCGCCCCAAGATAAGATCTCCCATCCTTCGCCGCAAGGTGAAGGAGTAAGACCGCAAGTAGACTACTTGTTTGATAGGCCGCAGGTGTAAGCGCAGTAATGCGTTCAGCTAAGCGGTACTAATGGTCGAGGGCTTGGCCTGCTTCAGAGTTGGTATTAGTCAGATTATAAAGAGGGGCACTGAAAAGTGCCTCTTTTTGTTTTATCTATCTATTCCCACCAGCCCACCCTTAGGGCGCCTGCGGCTTACTCCATTTTGGGGGTATTGACGTAACTAATATGTTTAGCTACAGTGTACGTGACTAAGCTAAAGAAGTGCGGCTGTAATTGTTATGCCATATTATCGTGAATTAGCTGGAAGTCGAATATTTAGATGCGCTGAATGCGGACGACGCAAGTATGTTAAGTACGTTCCAACAAGTAATCTTTGCAGGGAGTGTGCTGCTAAGAATAGACGTAAAATTGATAATATTGCAGTTCAGTTGGGTAATAATATAGTTATCACCAAGATTGTGGAGAGGAAATTTATAAAAAGGGCTAAGAAAGAGATACCGCTCTCCAGAAAAGAGATGATTGGCGACCAGATATCTAGATGGGGGCCTATATTATTTTGGATAACTTCATATTTTGTTGCTCGTGCCTTTTTTGTTGAGTGGACAGGCCCATTTTGGTTGTTATTTTTGGGATGGGGATTCTCAGGTACATTCGGTAGCATATATATGGTTGATTTAGTTTTGGCTAAACCACGAAAAGAAAGAGCTGAAAGAATCAGACTAAAGATAGTTGAATTAGCCGAAGATAGAAAACGAAAAATAGAAGAAGCAGAGCAATTTTATTCTAGTCCAGAATGGAATATGCTTCGCAGGCAAGTTATTAAACAGAAAGGTAGTGTTTGTGCTGAATGTGGGCGTAGAATTAAGCAAACCGGTGATATTACGGTTGACCATATAAAGCCGAGAAGCAAGTATCCTGATTTGGCATTAAAGATAGAGAACTTGCGAGTTCTATGCCGTTCTTGTAATTCAAGAAAAAGCGACCGAGAGTTTGAGCTTGATACTTTTAGTATTCCTCATTGATTCTGTAGTAGAAGGTAGGGTGTTTAAGAGGGGCAAAAGCCCCTCTTTTCTTTCACCCCCCAATCACAGAGTCCCAGAGGTGAAACCTATGAGGGCGGGTTCCGGGTGGGAAGAAAAACCCGGGTGGGGGGTCAAAATGGGGACTAAGCGCTTGCTTCAACTATAGAGATGTCTAGTTGGCGGCAAACTTTCTTTGCCAGGCGGATTTCTATTTCCCGGTGTCGTGGAACTGTGGCAAGATGTCCGTTGGCAGGGTTCAGAAAGACAGAATGTTTAGCACCTTCACGGTGGAGAATACAGCCTTCTTTCCTCAGATGGCCGAGGAAGTCGCGGCGTTTCATAGAGCTATACTTGAACCTGGATTTTTCTCTTCAGAACCTCGCCGCTGGCTCCTTGGTCTCTCAAATCCCGCTGGCTTTCCAGTATAAGCTGCACAGCTTCCTTCAGGTTTTCTTCAACCTCTTTGACCGTTCTCCCCTGGCTAAAAGCTCCGGGAACGGCATCCACCCAGCCAATATACCACTTATCGCACTTCTCAATGGTAGCTTCAAACGTCTGTTCCACAGCGAGTCTCCTTGTTTTCCAGTATACAACAGATGGTAAACTAAATCTATCACTTTTCAACCGGCAGTCCAAGAGGGGCTTTCGCCCCTC
>JAPLHH010000103.1 GCA_026389735.1 Chloroflexota bacterium
CAGGTCTCTGACATAGAGGCTGGTAATGCTATAGGGGCACGGCCCATCCTCGTCCTTACCGGCGAAGGGAAAAAGACGCAAATTGAAAGTGCGAATTACCGTCAAGACCTACAACCCTACAAAATCGCACGCGATATCAAAGAAGCAGCTGATATCATTCTCAGAGAAGCCCTATGATGAAGCACTCAAGATGCAAATAGTTTCCACCTGCGTTGTTGAGTCGCATCTTCTCTCACAGGCTTTGCCACTCGATGACAGCGGAGCCTTCTTTGCGGATCCTTGGATACCAATTCCACCTAAGTGCACAAGATGACGTTCTGTTCGGGGTAGCTTATCTTTTGTTTGACTCCCCTATGAAGGGATAGGATTGTTATCTTTTTATAGCGGAGGGATCGTGTGCGGGGGTTGTGTGGTGACAGGCATGAAGTTGGGGTCTGGGTCGAACCAAAGACAGTTGAGGCAAAGCGTGCCGGTAGGCGAAGCGAGTGACGAGGTGGGGTTATGGAGTTGAGGGGTTGGGGGGAGTGGTGTCTACAGCGGGTGGGCAGAGACAGGCTTGCGTTAGCACCGACGGTTGTGGGCGGGCTGAATATGCTGAGACTACATCTTGACAGACTGACGCGTTTTGTGGGCTTCCACGGTGATACCGTAGCCTTCTTCTTTACCGGCTGACCGCGGTTGCTTATATGGGTTGAGGTCAGACAAGGTCGGTGTAAGCCGAAAGCCCAATAATGCTAGTAGCTCGGCGATCCTTCCCACGGTGGGGTTCGCCTCACCAGACTCTAATTTGGCAATGTAAGACTGTGTTGTGCCTGCCATAGCTGCCAATTCTTGTTGAGTAATGCCCGCAGCTTTGCGCGCTTTGACAAGCAGCATAGCAAAATCAGTCTTTGCCAGCTCAGCTCCAAAGCCTCGAGCGAATTCTCTGTCCTGAAGTTCTCTAGTCAAATCGTCTTTAAATGTCTCCGGCATTTCTCACCTCGCAAAGTTATCGTGTTTGTAAATATTCATGTAATAGATCTCGTGCTCTAGCTATTTCTCGTCTCTCGTTATCTCTAGTCTTAATGAAACCATGTAGCAAGACAAATTTTTGTGCCTCGCCATCAAAATAAACGGCGATGCGACATCTACCTCCCCTTAATTCATAAAAGTCCCTATCTGCACCAAGAATACGTTCTAGCATTTTTGTGGCGAGCAACTCAGTTCCATGGTCTGCCAGCGATACTATCTTAGCTCTTATCACCTTCCTATAGGCAACAGATAATTGACCAATCCATTCACGTACGAGCTGGTCACCGCTAGGCCTGGTGTAATACTCAATGTCCCACATGGTTATTATAACCTGTCAGGTAATAAAATGTCAACAACCGACCTAAGAACATTACTAACTGATTGAAGATTATAGAAGCCTATGACTCGAATAACAAGGAGGCTATTTTGACTCCCCTATGAAGGGAAAGGATTGTTATCTTATTTATAGCGGTGGGATTTCACGTGGGGGGTGTGTAGTGGCAGACATGAAGTTGTGATCCGGGTCGAACCAAAGGCAATTGAGGCAAAGCGTACCGATGCGGCGCCAGGTCTTACCCTTGCGGTAATAAACAGTCTTGACATCACCCATGGGGCACATTAGCCTGATGCCCCTCGGTGTGGTTATCTCTCGGAGCGACGCTTTAGGGCAGTATTGGTGCTTCTGGACTTTCGGCATATTATCTACAATAGGGCGTGGTTCGGTTGATAAAGCGGAAAATAAATTTTTTGGGAAAACAATTCCCGTTCGGCTATTTGATTAGGGCCTTGATCCCCAGGGGCACGGCGATATCGGTTAATACCTTGGTGATGGCTTCCTTCAAGGACTTCTTCTGATCCTTGGTGATGCTATAGCGGGTCCTGACAAGCCTAGCGATGGTATTAGCCGCTTCAAAATGAAGGTCGAGCCTCTCGGGGTGGGTGTGAATTAGCTCACGTAGCTTGACCCTCAAGATAGCGATCTCCTCGTCAATGCCCTCTATGCCCCGGGCTTGTTCTAGCTGGAGCTGCTCGGACTCGTTAAGAGCCTGGCTGTAGAATCCGTGCTTCCTGGCGTTCTGGTTGCCTTTTGGTGCGCCTCTTTTCTTCTTCAATTTGTTTCACCATTGTTTTTAGCAGCCCGTAGACAAGGACGCGGGCGGCCAGGTCATAGTTCTGTTGCTCAAGGGCGACTTTCAAGAGTTTCATGCTGGTTCTCCTTATGATTTGATTCCACTGAGGTTACTGTGGCACTGGTGCGCTTCTTGGATTCGTGGACGAGACGGATGGTTGAATGGGGGACGTTGAGCCGTCCGAACTCTTCCATCTCGGCCTTGGTGTAGACGACGTAGCCTTCGGGGACGCCCTTGATGGACTCATCTCTAACCAGGGCGATTATTTCATCATCCAGGGTGCTGCACTGCCACAGGCACCAGCCCTGGGTGGCAAGAAGTTCCTCGGTGGTGGCTTCCACAGGGATATGGACGTCATCAGAAAATGCGTCCCTTTTGTCCCCATTGTCCCCGCAAAGCTGGCTTTCCGCTATGTGGGGGGACGATTGGGACGGTTGGGACGCAAAATCAGGGGGCGTATCACTTAGGCCATATTCTGCGGTGAGGTGGTTCAGCAGCTCGACATCATAATAGTAGCGCCTCTTGCTGGCGTGCCTCCGGGACAACTGGAAGCCCAGCCGGCGGAGGACTTTGCCAATATACCTTGATGACTCTTTGTGGAAGTCTTTGCGGCCTTCATTGACTTTGTCGGTTATCCTGTCAACCTCAATTTTGCCGTCTTCGACTGCGCTCTGGAGATCCAAGAGTGCCTTTATGACTTCGCCTTCCAGGGTGGATGCTTTTCCCTGGCGCCTTTTTTCATTGAGTTCCCGGACGAGTTCCTCGAAGTGGGGGCAGTATGATGGGGATACCAGGTTGATGATCTGCCACAGAGGGGCGGCGATATCGCTGATGCGTCCGGTGGGGAACTGGGGTGGTAAGGGAAGGGTGGGTCTGTCTATGAGGAAGTGGGCACGCCAGGCGAGGAGCCTTTCTCTGTAGGGTAAGCCTTGCTGGGGAAGAGGCTTGAGGAAGTTGCTGTGGGCATAGGGCATGTCTATGGGGAAGGAGCGGCTTTCCATGACTTCGTTGATGGGCTCGTTGGTGGCGATGACGGTGGCGCCGAAGACATCGTAGAAGCGGCTGTCCCTGAAGGGGCCCCACTCGGGGTGGAGGACACGCTGAACCTTGGCACCTTTTTCAAAGCGCTGGAGAACGATGTCCTGGCTGTTTTCCTTTATGGCTTTCCTGGAGAGGTTGGAGACATCGATGAACAGGGTGGCGCCCAGGTCATGAGAGGCACGGAAGAGGTTGGCCTCTCTCAAGTTCTCCTGGTGGATGCCGCGGTAAGCGACGTAAATCATGGCCTGGCCGGTCTTGGTCTTGCCGCGCTCGGGCACGGCGTAGAGATAGATATAGCCGGAGTAGTTAAGGGCTTCGAGGATATAGGTGGAGAAGTCCCAGGTGGCGAGGAGGATGTAATAGGCTTCGCTGGGGAGCTGGGAGTAAGTTTTGTGGTAGTCGATGAGGTCGGAGAAGAGAGCCTGGGGGGTGTCTTCGTGGTAGGCGTGGTTGATTTGTTCCCAGCGGGGGATAAGGAAGGGGAGCTGTTCCCTGGGTGGTGGGAAGGCTTGTTTGCCGTCTAGGGTGACCGAGGGCATAGTCTTGAGCTGAGTTCCCTGGGCGACTAGATAGACTAGACAGCCGTGGTCTTCCACAACGTCGACCAGGTCAGGGAAACGGGCGAGGTAGCCGGTCTGGGTAGCGGTTTGTTTCTTTTGGGGTTCGGCTGTGGGTAGGGGTATGAGAGCTGTCAGTTTCTTGCTAGGCCTTATGAATTCTTCCAATGGGAGGATAGAGCCATCGGGCATGTGTACCTGCTGGATAATGGTGCCATCGAGGTATTGTGCGGGCATGATGAAAGCGCCGTCAGGGATCTTGGAATGGTCTAGGCTGGCGATAGACATTTGGAATCCTTTTTAGTGGGCTTGCTAGCTGGGCGTGGCGGCTTTTTCTAGCATGTCCTGGACAGCTTTCTTGGGGACGACGAGCCTTTTGCCGAAGCGAAGGGTAGGGAGCTTGCCGATGCGTGCCATTTCGTAGGCCAGGGCACGGCTGATGCCCAGGAGCTTACCGGCTTCTTCAACGGTGAAAGTGAGTTTTTCTGTTGTCATAGCGTTAGTTCTCCTCTTGACAAGTGATGGGATGTTTATTACAATAGAACAAATGTTTCAAATAGTCAACAGTTTTTTGTCGCTGTTGGTTTTCGGGTAAAATAGGCGCTGAAGGGGAGTTACCATGAGAGGGCATATCAAGCAGAGAGCTAAGGGGTCGTGGAGCATTGTGATTGATGTGGGGAGAGACCCGCGGACCGGGAAGAGGCAGCAGCAGTGGCACACGGTGCGGGGGACAAAGAAAGAGGCGGAGGCGAAGCTG
>JAPLHH010000283.1 GCA_026389735.1 Chloroflexota bacterium
AAAGTCCCTTTTTCAGCGTTTGCCTGGCATTGTCATCCAGCTCCCGATTTTCATCTTTATTCAGCACTTTGACCAGCCAAAAACCTCCTTTGGTTTGAACAGTGCTGTCAGCCCCCGGCTGACTCACAGCGCCTGACTCAAGAGGCAAAGCCATACTCAAAACAATCCTGTTAGTGGTTCCACCTTCCCCCGTCCAACCCAAATCACCACCCAACTCCGCACTGGCTGAATCCTGCGAATAATCTTTAGCCAGAGTAGCAAAATCCTCACCGGCAACTATCTTAGCTCTTATTGCCTCTGCATCATACCGGCTCCCTGCCAGAATACCTCTGACATGGCTACCCTTTTTATCATCCTTTTCAGTTACCTGCACCACCCAATAACCGAATTCTTTAGCGACTGTGCCATCGAAAGTCGGCTCGCTCAGCTCACCCGGCTCGAGTGTAAAAGGAATGTCCTTTAGCGCAGAGTTGCCTAAATTCCCCAGCAATATATTAGTAAAATCTTTAGGCAGCCAGCCCAGGTTGCCGCCATTATCCCTTGTAAGCGGTTCCAGCGAATATTGCGGCGCCAGTGCAGTAAAATTATCTCCTGCCCCCAGCCTGTCTGTTACCTCTTTGGCTACATCGGTGCTTTCCACGAACAATGCCTGGGCTTCCACCTGTTCGGTGCTGGAAGGCACTTGCTTATCAAAATAGTTCTGAAGTAACTTGTTTGTCAGCAGTGTAGCACCAACTGCGTCCCTGTACACTTTATCATCCGGAAGTGTCAAAGTCTTCAGGGTGCTATTCAACTCATCCGTACTAACACTGATACCGACATCTGGCGCTGCCTTACGTACTGCCTCGTTGTATTCAATGATTTTAATCAGGTTATCTGCCATGGTCGAGGTCTGGGTAGCATCCTGCCCTCTACTATAAAGCTCAAGAAACTTTATGTAATAATCCATATCGTAGGTGGTACCATTTATTTTCGCCACCGGCTGACGAAACGGTCTAACCTGCACATCCCAATATCCATAGCCTACGAAACCAACAAGCAAAGCCAAAAATACAGCCCCGGCAATATATATGATATGCTGAATACGCTGTTGGCGATGGTGCTTGGACAATTGACGCTTGGTAGGCAGCGGTTTTACTTCGGGTTTAATATGCTTCTTAGCCAACTTTTGAGTCCTCTCCTGCTTAAAATAATCAAAGCTAAATCTAGATTGTTCTAATTAACCAATTATGATACCATATTGACTGAATCAAAGCCACGCGGGGTGTAGCGCAGCCTGGTAGCGCACCTGAATGGGGTTCAGGTGGTCGCCGGTTCGAATCCGGCCACCCCGACCATAAACGTGAAAGTCGGTGCTTAGACCACCTGAGTCACTGAGGAATAGCTAGGTGGCTAGATTTGGTATAGACCACCTGAATAATAAATAAAAGAAGGCGGGTCGGCAATAACTTGGAGCGTCATATCAAAGCCATTTCACCATCAGCGGCCATCCCTAATTGCCTCTCCCCTCTACCTGTCACCAAATAGATTCCCTTTTTGGATACAATAGGTTCAATCATCTTGCTAACACGAAAGACCCAGATGTGCCCGAGACCCTATTACCTCACCTTCAATAAAGATCATTGATTCGATACCAGTCTGGCAATTTGCGCAGGGTTCCTACATATTAAAATCACATCGGGCTCTTCAACCACTCCCGGTCTATTTGTGCTGACCTACAAAAATGTATTTTGCCAGGTAGGCTGTTAGATTAAGATCGTAGGAACTGGCTTCTATATTCTCCCTGGATTCGGCCATAATCCTGTCCTCATCGCCACATAGGTAAAATTTCTTTATCTTGTCCTCATAGGCAATGCCCATGGCTTCGCCAATGAGTGTGAGTAAGTGCTTAACTTGAAACGGGTATTTAGACTCTTCCGGACAAAACTGTAAGTGACAACCCTGGCAGGCGTCCACCATCACTTCAGCGCCGGTCTTCGCTGCCTCTTCCAGGCACTGTCTGACCATTGTCTGGGCAACCTCTGGCATCTTACGGCGGGCCGCTACACCGCAGCAAATAGATTGTTCTTTATTTCTATTCATCTCTATCAACTTGAGGCCGGGGATAGCCTTCAACAGCGTACGCAAGGACACAATGTCACCAAGTCCTCTAGAAAAAGAACAAGGGTCGTGCAGTGTAACCGTCTTGTTAACCGGTTGGGTAAATTCCAATTCGGTTATGTGCCGGCTCAGGAAGTGAAACAGTTCGTCGTACTTGAAGTGCGCAGGGCTGATTTCTTTGTCTAAACGAGACACATAGTAAGCACACCCGGCGCAGCAGAATATAACCTGCTGAGGGTTGAAAGTGCCCAGGGCATGCAATAGTGCCTTGCCATATGCATCAGCTTTATCCAGATTTGCACCCAAATAGCGCGTGCCGCAACAGAGTTCACCACCGGCTACTATCACGAAATCAAGCCCGAGCCTCTCCAGGATGTCGAAGATAAGAAAAATTTTATCCGGCATCATGACTAAAGCACAACCCGTGAAGACAACAACATCCTTTTGTTGAGGCTTATCAGGCACATGGCTTAGCCAGCGCTTTTCTTCCGGTTTGATTTGCATGCTGGCTAAGATGTCCGGTAGAAAGCAAATGCGGTCACCCAACATTATCTCCATGAGCGGATGACGCTTCTGCCCCAAGTTTACCAGTTCGAGTTGAAGCAGTTCCTGCAGAGTCAGCGGATTGATGTCTTGAGGACACACGTTTTGACATGTTGCACAGTGGATACAACTAGCAGCTCTCATAGAGGCTTCTTCAGACGTGATTCCGTCCTTAAGTACGGCCATGACCTTCGCCTGAATGTCCGATACGGGCACTGAACTAAGGGGAGTTAGTAGGATTACCGGACAAAC
>JAPLHH010000129.1 GCA_026389735.1 Chloroflexota bacterium
AGATATCGGACCATACTGGCTGAGATAGAAGAAGGCTACTATGAGGTAGACCTCGCTGGTAACTTCACCTTCGTCAATAACGCAACTTGTCGTCAATTCGGATACTCCAAAGAAGAGTTAATCGGAATGAACTATCGAGTCCACGTACTCAAAGAGGATGTAAAGAGCGTGTATAAGGCCTGGAATAAAGTCTACCGGACAGGCAAGCCACTGAAATCGTATCCTTTTTCAAGCGTTAGAAAAGATGGAAGGCAAATATTTTTAGAAAGCTCAGTTTCCCCTTTGCGAAACAATGAGGGGAAGATTATCGGATTTCGGTCAATCAGCCGTGATGTTACCGAGCATAAGCAGTTCGAACAAAAGCTTGCTGAAATGGCCACACATGACCCACTGACTGGCCTGCCCAACAGAGTATTGTTAAGTGACCGTTTTACGATTGGGTTGGCTCTGTCACGGCGCAGTGGTAACAGACTGGCCGTACTGATGCTCGATTTGGATCGATTTAAGGCTATTAACGATTCTATGGGGCACGACGTCGGTGACAAGTTACTTAAAGCTGTTGGGAAGCGGTTGGAAGTTACTATGCGCAAAAGCGATACGGTTGCCCGTATAGGTGGAGATGAGTTCGTTTTGCTGCTGCCACAAATCCCCAAGGCGGACGAAGCTTCCAAATTCGCCCAGAGAATCTTAGATGCCTTTCGAGAGCCATTTGTTTTTGATGACCACCAGATCGATATCACAACCAGCATCGGTATTGCTGTTTACCCCGAAGGGGGGAAAGATATTGAAAGCTTATTGAAGAGCGCCGACACCGCCATGTACCGGGCTAAGGAGCAAGGTCGGGATATCTATAGATTCTATGATGGCGAAGAGACCAGGACTTTGTGATAAAGCAAGTAGGCGTGCGGTCATAGTTTCTCTTCGAGGCGGTTGGTGTCCGCAGTCCGGTGGGGCTCAGTGGACAGTTCTTAGTATCAAAGCTTAGCCCCCGGGCTGAGCTAAGCTCTCCACAATTTAGCTATGTTACGTACACAGTGCGTGTACAGATTGCTAGCTTGAGCTCCTCTGGCGGTATTGGAGGGCTTCGGCGAGGTGGTTGGCTTTGATGATGTCGGCGCCGTCGAGGTCGGCGATGGTTCGGGCTAGCTTCAGGACGCGGTGGAAGGCGCGGGCAGTAAGGTGGAGCTGCTTCATTGCTGTCCGCAGTAGGTTCTGAGATGGTGGGTCAACACGGCAGAACTCCTTGACCTCTATTGGCGTCATCTCGGTATTGCACATAAGCTTTGTCCCTTCAAAGCGCCTCTGTTGAATTTGCCTGGCGGCTTCAACCCTAGCCCGAACTTTCTCCGAGCTTTCGCCCAGGGTGTCATCGGTCAGCTTTTCGTATTCGACCCGCGGGACTTCGATAAAGATGTCGATGCGGTCGAGAAGCGGCCCGCTGATTCGCTTCTGGTAGCGCGAGATCTCACTTGAGGAGCACTTGCATTCTTTGACCGGGTCACCGTAATAACCGCAGGGACATGGGTTCATGGCGCCCACCAGCATAAAGTTGGCCGGGAAGGTGACGCTGCCTTGAGCCCGGCTGATGGTGACAACCTTGTCCTCCACAGGTTGGCGCAGTGATTCCAGAGACATGTGGCTGAATTCGGGGAACTCATCAAGAAAGAGCACGCCACGGTGGCTTAAGCTTATTTCACCGGGTCGAGGCCAGTGCCCACCGCCGACCAGGCCGGCGTGGGAGATGGTATAATGTGGCGAGCGGTAGGGACGCTGGTTTATGAGGGGTGTGTCCTGGGAAAGAAGCCCGCTGACACTATAGATTTTGGTTACCTCCAAAGCTTCGGCTAGAGTCATCGCTGGCATTATGGAGGGCAGGGAGCGGGCGAGCATGGTCTTGCCGCTGCCCGGTGGGCCAGACATGAGGATATTATGTCCGCCAGTAGCGGCTACTTCTGTAGCGCGTTTGGCATGTTCCTGTCCCTTTATGTGGGCCAGGTCAACATGGGAGAAGTCAGTGGTGACGTCTCTCCAGTCTTTATCCGGCTGATATTGAGGGATTGATATCTCACCTCGAAGATGGCTGACCAGTTGAGCTAGTGATACAGATGGGATGACCTTGATGCCATCCAGCAGGGAGGCTTCGTTGGCATCATCAGATGGCACGAAGACATCTGATAACCCCTTGTCTCGAGCTAGGGCAGCCATGGGCAAGATGCCATGGGTATGTCGCAGGCTGCCATCGAGAGAGAGCTCGCCGAGGAAAAGCATGTTTGAGACGTCAGCATATACTTGCTCTGAGCTAAGCAATATGCCGATGGCAATGGGCAGGTCGTAGGCAGGGCCGGCTTTCTTTAAATCAGCGGGGGCAAGGTTTACTGTAATTCGCCTGGTTGGAAAAATACATCCGGAGTTGCGAATGGCAGACCGGACACGTTCTCTAGCTTCCTGCACTGCAGTATCTGGTAGACCGACGATGGTGAAGGAGGGAAGCCCGGGAGAAATGTCAGCTTCTACTTCAACGATGGCTCCTTCCAGCCCGACTACGGCACAACTCATAACTTTAGCCAGCATATTCAACTCCTAGGGAGTTAAGGCGCGAAGCACACGCGCATCTCATTTAATCACCCGCGCCAGAGCTTTCGCCAGCCCGGGAACGGTTTCGTATTTCTTAAGTTCCCCGGATTTAATCCACTTAGCTTCGGTATGTTCCCAGTCTATCTTGATTTTTTCCGGAGCTTTTACGTGGAAGAGGAATGGGTGCACTATCCATTTTCGGTTCAGGCTTTTATCAATGACTTCTAATGGTTCGCCTTTCTTTATCAGCTTCAGGTCCTTTTTGTACAGTTCAGTTTCCTCACTTATCTCGGTGAAGGCTTGGTCAACATCGTTTGTCTCTATATAGCCGCTGACGCCGGCCCAGCTTCTACGATAGGTGCTGACTCTGTGGCTCCGTCTTAAAATCAGGATTTTGCCGCCATGCTCGAGGAAGCAGGTGACTACGTGCTTTTCCTCCAGTGTACTATCGGCTGTTTTGCCGAGGTGTGTTTGGAGATATTCTTTGAGCAGGCTCAGCGCTGCTTCGGCAGCCTTTTGCTTGTTTTGCTCTCTATTGCCTTGAAAGTGATGCTCTTGAGTCAACGTGGTATCCTTAGCTGATAGGCCGAGATAGAATAGGCCTACAGGTTTGCCCGGCGTAGCACCAGTGGGCCCAGCAATGCCAGTATCGGATATGCAGATATCTGCTTTGAGCAATTTCCTGCCACCTTCAGCCATCTCTATGGCTGTCTCGGGGCTGACGGCTCCATGTTTCTTAAGGGTCTGCTTTTTCACCCCAACAATCTCCGTTTTGGCTTCATTACTATAGGAAACGATGGAGCCCTTGTAGTAGTCGGAACTACCCGGGACGTTGGTTATCTTATCGCTTATCCTGCCGCCGGTAGCTGATTCGGCAGTGCCAATCGTCAACAGTTTCCCTGTTTTGGCCTGGTATTCTCTGAGCAGTTGGGCGATCTCGTCTTGTAATGCTGTCATTCATCTCCTTTTGGTAACTTAGAAAGGCTGGGCCAATTTTAACAGAAACCTGGATGGGTAAGCTAGTAGGGACTCCTCGATTTCGAGATTCTTCGTTTTGAGATCCTTCGCTTCGCTCAGGATGACAGGGAAGGTATCAGGATGACATGAGGAGAATGGCTCAGGATGACACAAAACGAACGGCTCGCAATGACAATGGGGGTAAAGACTGCCATGAGACGGAGTCTCTCTAGCTTTCCTGATATAATTAGGGCTGTGGAGGATTTGTCGGATTCGATAACTTTTTTAGGTACTGCGGGTGCTCGGTTTGTGGTGACGAAGCAGTTTCTGGCTTCAGGAGGTGCCTGGCTCAATTTCGGCGGCACTGAGATACTCCTTGACCCTGGTCCTGGCTGCCTGGTTCAAAGCGTTAAAAGGAAGCTAGATGCATCCAAACTGAAGGCTATTATCCTGTCTCATAAGCATCTGGACCACTCCGGCGACATCAATATCATGATTGAAGCGATGACTGAGGGCGGCTGGAAGCAGCGCGGTGTGGTATTTGCGCCATCGGATGCTCTGGATAAGGATGCCGTAATTCTACCGTACCTGCAAAACTACCCACAGAAGATAGATATTTTGTCTGAGGGCAAATCTTATTCTATCGAAGATATCTCTTTTGAGACTCCGGTGAAGCACAGGCATCCTGTTGAGACCTATGGCTTTGTTTTCAGAACACCGCGGCATACCCTTTCCTGGATTACCGACACCAAGTATTTTGGTGAATTGTCCAGATATTACCGGGCGGAGCTGTTAATTATGAATGTAGTTATGCTGGAGCCTCGGGATGGGGTTGACCATTTATCTATTCCTGAAGCCAGGCAGATAATTGGGGAGGTGAAGCCGAAGGCTGCCATACTCACCCACTTTGGTATGTCACTGTGGCGGGCTAAGCCCTGGGAATTGGCCTGGAAGCTAAGCGAAGATACAGGTATTAAAGTTATTGCGGCTCGTGATGGCATGAGGTTTGATTTAGCGAGGTTGGAAGAGCTATAAGGAAGTGTTTGCCGTTGCGAATTGTAACTCTGGATTCTTTCCAGTTGTCATCC
>JAPLHH010000073.1 GCA_026389735.1 Chloroflexota bacterium
CTAATACGTAATAGTGAAGACAACAAATACGACATTATTCATGACAATCAAACCCTGGCATATGGTGTACTCAAGATCCAGGAACTCGGGTACCCGGTCGTTGAGACTATTCATCATCCTGTAACCATTGACCGTGATTTAGCTATTAAATCAGCAACTTCGCTGAAAGATAAGTTAGGCCTTAAGAGATGGTTTTCTTTTATTAATATGCAAATCAAAGTCGCTCGCAGGCTTTCCCACATCATTACAGTTTCTCAGACTGCCAGCCGACACATCGCTGATACTTTCGGAATATCTGAAGACAAACTGCGGGTGATATACAATGGGATTGACACCGATATTTTCAGCCCTTCCCCAAAAGTGAACCGCCTGGAAAACAGGCTCCTGGTAGTAATAAGCAGAGACACAGCTGTTAAAGGGCTGAGATACATGCTGGAAGCATTAGCAGTATTGCGGCAGAAGCACAATCTTGAACTAATAGTGGTAGCAAAAGAAACAGATAATAGCACAACACAGAAACTTATTAATAATCTTGGCATAAGAGATTATGTAAAGTTTATTGATGAGATAGATACTGCTGAACTTGTAAACCAGTACAGGTTAGCTAGCATTGTAGTTATTCCATCAATATACGAAGGTTTCGGCTTACCCGCTGCTGAGGCTATGGCTTGCGGAGTTCCAGTAGTCTCCACAACTGCCGGGGCTTTGCCTGAGGTAGTAGGAGATGCGGGAATACTGGTGCCTTCTGCTGACACAAAGGCTTTAGTAGAAGCGATTTCGGCACTTGTGGTTAGTCCGAATAAACGTAAACATCTCAGCAGAATTGGACGCAAGAGGATCGTGCAAATGTTTAACTGGCGAAATACAGCCCAGCGCACTGTCGATGTCTACGCTGAGGCAATCGAATGCCAGAAATACTCAAATCGCACTGGATAGTTATGCTTATTCAAATCCCTAAAGTTTCGTTTTCGCTCACTATTTCCTGCTAAACCAATTGATATATCTATTAAACAAAGGTAAAATGTTTCGGGGCTTTTGTGCTTTTTGGTCTAAGTACCTGACGTTTGGGCGGATTATCAAGTGCGTATATGTTTGCTTAGTTATAGATGCTATCGCTATTCCGGCGGACAAGGTATTTATGTCCACTACTTAAGCCGTTCCCTTCGCGAGCTCGGTCACGATGTTGAAGTAATATCAGGACCGCCATATCCAGAGCTGGACGATGGGATAAAGCTCATCAAACTGCCCAGCCTCGATCTATACTCTCTGCCGGAAAGACAACGCTTCCTTATAAATCCTCGAAAACTGAATTCGCTGCCCAATTTCATTGAATGGCTCGGCGTCTGTTGTGGGTTCCTTACCGAGCCATTGACTTTCGGCATGCGCGCCTACAGTTTCCTGCACAGCAATAATCGGTATAAAAAATATGATGTTATTCACGACAATCAAAGTCTGTCATACAGCATCCTGAAAATAAAGGAGCTCGGTATCCCCGTGGTAACAACCATTCATCATCCTATTACCATCGATCGGGACTTAGCCATCAAAGCAGCTAAGTCCTTATGGCAGGAAATGGGCATCAGGAGATGGTATTCGTTCGCCAATATGCAACTTAAAGTTGCCAAGAAACTCGCCCATTTTATTACTGGCTCTCAAAATTCCTATCATCAGATCATCGACATTTTCAAGTTGCCAAAAGATAGCCTCCGAGTTATCTATGATGGAGTTGATAGCTCCGTCTTCACTCGGGTTCCTGAAGTTAGACGCTCAGAAAACCGCCTGCTCGTAATAAACAGCGGAGATACACCTCTGAAGGGCTTGAAATATTTGCTGGAAGCCGTCGCCGCTTTGCGCTCAGAACGGAAGATAGAGCTTGTGATAGTGGGAAAACCAATGAAAAATGGCTACACGCAAGGATTGGCTGACTGTTTAGGCATCGGTGATTGTGTTACCCATGCTGGACAGATAGACACAGCAGCGCTTGTCCGTCAATATTCAATGGCTACAATGGTTGTTGTACCATCCGTTTACGAAGGTTTTGGTTTACCTGCTGCTGAGGCTATGTGCTGTAGCACACCCGTAATTTCAACGACCGCTGGAGCTCTACCCGAGATTGTCGGAGATGCCGGCATACTGGTACCTCCAGCTGATACCGGAGCGCTGGTCGAGGCAATTGCAGGCCTGCTGGATAATCCGGACAGGCGTAGGCACCTCGGTGAAATGGGGCACAGACGAGCAACGCAAATGTTTAACTGGAAAAACACAGCTAAACATACGGCTGACGTCTACAAGGAAGCTATCGAATACCAATACAGTTTTGAAGCACGATGAGATATTTACCTAAGGAGCGGCCCAAAATGAAACTCAAGCTCTATGATGATTTCATCTCGAAAAAATACCTGGACCCCACAGTCAATTCCATCGCTGCCATGCAACAGGCAGATGGTTCAATCCCCTGGCTTCAAGGAGGTATTACAGACCCGTGGACTCACGTTGAAAATGCCATGGCGATAGATATCGGCAATTGTCATGCCGAAGCCGAACGTGCCTATAACTGGCTCGCCGCCATTCAACTGGAGGACGGGAGCTGGTATGCTTCATACAAAGACGGACAACCACTGGATACCTCCAAGTTATCACATGTCATTTCTTATATCGCAGTAGGAGTCTGGCACCATTACCTGACAACCGGTGACCCCTCTTTTCTCAAGAAAATGTGGCCCACTGTCCGGACTGCAATCGATTTTGTATTGAACATGAGAGGACCTAACGGTGAAATCTACTGGGCTAGAGACAACGCCAGTGTTATCTATCCCACCGCATTGATAAGCAGCTGTAGCTCAACCTATTTGAGCATCAAGAGCGCGCTTTCTATTGCTTCAGTTTTAGGGAAAGAAAGACCTGCCTGGAAAGAGGCAAATGTCGCTCTAGTAAAAGCGATTCAAAGAATGCCCTGCCTATTTGATTCACCTCAAGAAAACAAAAACACATTTGCCATGGACTGGTATTATCCGGCAATGTGCTGCGTTATCAACGGTAACGAGGCCAGACAGCGTCTGTCCAGCGGTTGGGACAAATTTGTCATCGATGGTTTAGGCTCGCTCTGTAGTTTAGAACAGGGATGGGTCACCGCCGCAGAGACAAGCGAGTTAGCGATTGCCCTGGCAGTTCACGGTGAATATAAACACTCAGCTACTGTCTTCAACTGGATTCACCAGATGCGTGATGATGACGGTGCTTACTGGTATGGCATGGCACTGCCCAAGAAAGAGATCTGGCCAGAAGAAAAGCCAACATGGACATCAGCAGCAGTAGTGCTAGCAGCTGATATGCTCAGACCTATGTCTCCGACAAGCCTGCTTCTTGACCACCATGGGCCGGCGACGCCGTAGCACCCCGAGGGTATTCGTCATTGGCAGTTCCTCAAATAACCCTGAGGCTAGCACCCGCTTATAGACCTCGTAAGGTGCTTGACCACCCTTAGACGGGTCTAAAAAGATATCATGAAAAACGAGGAACCCGCCAGGAAGCAGATGAGGATACCAGCACCTATAGTCCGTTATAACTGCTTCATAACTATGGCCACCATCTATGAAAACCAAGCCCAGGGGAGTAGCCCAATCTCTAGCTGCCAC
>JAPLHH010000110.1 GCA_026389735.1 Chloroflexota bacterium
GCTAATCCTTAAAATCATCCTCAGTTCGGATTGCAGGCTGAAACTGCCTGCATGAAGTTGGAGTTGCTAGTAACCGCAGGTCAGCACACTGCGGTGAATACGTTCTCGGGCCTTGTACACACCGCCCGTCACGTCATGGGAGCTGGTAACACCTGAAGTCGATGGGCCAACCTTCGGGAGGCAGTCGCCGAAGGTGGGACCGGTAACTGGGACGAAGTCGTAACAAGGTAGCCGTACGGGAACGTGCGGCTGGATCACCTCCTTTCTAGGGAGTTTTATCTCCTAGGTCGTTCGATAGACTCAGTTCTATCGCTTAATTTAGTAACTTGTCTTCCTTCCACTATCCAGTTGTTAATTTTTTTTCTTTAATCTTGTTCCGAACAGTTGACTATCGTGATAAAATATTAGTTAGAACATAATCGGAGAAAAACGTTAGTCGAGCAGGAATTTCAACTGTATCTGGAATAGTTCTAGCCGGCGGCAAGAGCTTGCGTCTGGGGCGTGTCAAAGCCTTAGAGAGAATAAACAAGCAGAGCCTGATTGAGCGAACTATAGACTGCCTCTCCATAGTCAGTCAGGCATTACTTGTGGTAACTAGCCAAGAACAGTTCAGACTTATTGCTGCTGCTCGGCTGAAAGGGAAAGTGATTGTTGATATCTACCCCGGGAAGGGGGCGTTAGGAGGTATCTATACTGGGTTGGCAAGCGCTGATAGTTTCTACAGTTTGGTCGTAGGTTGTGATATGCCATTTCTCAATCGAGATTTGTTATGTTATTTGATTGGCCTTGCGCCCAGTTTCGATGTGGTTGTTCCTAGAATAGATGATATGCTTGAGCCGCTTCATGCTGTTTACTCTAGAAACTGTTTGGCTCCTATTAAGGAGCTAATAGATAAAGATAGATTAGGAGTATCGCAACTCTTTAATTTAGTTAAGACAAGATATGTTGGCAAGGATGAGATAGCAAAATTCGACCCGCGGTGTTCGAGTTTTTTCAATATCAACACGCTGGACGATCTAAGAAAAGCTAAAGACTTGATAGACCAAAAAGAGCAGCGTCTTACGGTTAGAAAGGACGAATTTTAGCTTTGATTGGCGTTGAAGAAGCTCTGGGCAAAATTTTAGATTTCATCGAAGTCCTCGAGAGGGAGGAAAAGCCTCTTCTGGACTGTTTGGGACAGGTGTTGGCTGAGGATGTGTATGCTCCCTTTGACGTGCCTCCTCAGGATAATTCTGCTATGGATGGCTATGCGGTACAGGCTAAGAGTATTGTGGGGGCAAGCTATGAGCATCCTAAGGTTCTCCGTGTAGTTGGTGAAGTAGCTGCGGGTTGTATCACTGAGTTGAAGGTGGAACCGGGGACAGCTGTTAGGATAATGACTGGTGCTTTTGTGCCAAAAGGTGCAGATGTAGTAGTTCCTTTTGAAGATACTGACGAGGTCGACCGTAAGCAGCGCTCAGTCTCTGAGGCTGAAATTGGTATTCGTGTTGGCTTGCCTGAAGCTTCGAATATCCGTCGAGGAGGCGAGGATATCGCTAAAGGGGAATTGGCTGTGAAGCAGGGGACATTGCTTTGCCCTGCTGAAATTGGAGTGCTAGCTTCGTTGGGAAAGGCGATAGTTTCGGTAATTCGCCGCCCGGTGGTAGGGATATTAGCTACGGGTAACGAAGTCCTAGAGATTAATCAACCTCTCCTGCCGGGCAAGATATACAATAGCAACAGTTACAGCTTAGCCGCTCAGGTTCTTAGATATGGGGGCATCCCAAAGCTTCTGGGTATTGCTCCAGATGATGTGGAACAGTTGGCCATAGCCGTCCGTCATGGTCTCGACTGCGATATGTTGGTAACTTCGGGGGGAGTTTCTTTGGGTGATTATGATGTAGTCAAACAGGTTCTGGCAGCTGAGGGAAATGTATCCTTTTGGACGGTACGTATGAAACCAGGCAAGCCTTTAGCTTTCGGCATGTTCAAAAGAGATGATGGGAAAAAGATACCTCATCTGGGGCTACCAGGCAATCCAGTAAGCTCAATGATTACCTTTGAAGTTTTTGCTCGTCCGGCTATTCTCAGAATGATGGGTAGGAGCAATTTGGCTGGGCCTAATATAACAGCGATAATGGAAGACCCGGTTGAAAACAATGATGGACGACGTATCTTTGCTCGCGTTGTAGTTAGCAGGAGGGACGGTAAATACTTTGCTCGTCTTACAGGCCCTCAGGGTTCGGGAATTTTGACCTCTATGGCAAAGGCCAATGGACTAGCTGTTATTCCGGAAAGTACCAAGGAAGTTAAACCTGGAGGTACGGTTGAGGTGATGATGTTTGATTGGGATGAGGTTCAAGATTGATTAGGAAAGAATGGTTGCCGTTTTGCCGGTTGACGATTTTAGATTGGTGCAGCTTTAGTTCTAAAGGTTTAAGGAACATGTAAAAATGTATGGAGCCATTAGTATTTTTACCAGAGTGTTGAAATGAGGATTGAGAGACGGTGATTTTCGAAGCATCCGAGTTTGTCTTTAAGCCACCGTCTTTGGTTTCTAGAGCTCGGCGGGTTTTAATCAAGCCTAACGCTGGCTATCCAATGCCGTATCCGATTAGCACTAGTCGAGAGACTATGAACCTGATAATCGAAAGCATCAAACAAGTCAGTGATGCTGATATTATTATACTTGAAGGAACTGCAAATGGAGAGTCTATATATCCGATATATCAAGCTTTGGGCTACGATTTCCCAAGGGTGTTGATGTTGGATGTTCGGGATTGTATTTGGGTGGAGGTGGAAAATCCTCTACCTCATTCTTTTGTTGTGCCTACATTTTGGGTGCCCAATGTGGTCCTTTCCAGTGACTATTTAATTAGTGTAGCTCCGTTCAAGATTCTTGATGGGAGCGGTTACTTCAGTGTGCCAAACCTTTTGAGTTTGTTGCCTGTAAGCAAGTATAGGGGGGATGCTTCTGCTGGCTGGGGAACTCTGTATGAATTAGGAATAGATAAGGTGATCGCTGACCTCTATTTTACCTTGCCGTTTGATTTGGGTGTTGTTGATGCTCGCCAGAAATTCATCGGTGCCGACAACTCGGTTCAAGGGAAGATAGAGGAATACGGAAAAATTTTTGCTGGTGAGCCGTATGAGGTAGATCAGGAAGCAGCGCAGGCAAGCAGAGTCGCAGCCAGCTATCTTACATTGATTGAGGCCGGCAAGGCTGAACTTGAAGCGTGAGCAATGGCAGAGTCAGATAAGACCAGCAAGTTCAGAAGACCCCACTATGGCTTTGGCCGGAAGTCTCAGGGGAGGTAAAATGAGCTCAACATTGTTCTTTGTTTTTTGCCCTAGGTTAGTTTCTTATTTCGAAGTTGGAAAATTGTCCGGTGAATGCAGACCATTTTACATCTATATGCTCTACCAGGGACTCAGGTGGTCCCATCTCAAGCTGTCTGACTAGTTCTTCTAGTTTTTCCTTCGGCCCTTCGGCATTAATTTCAACAGCGTTCATTTGGGGCAAGTTACGCACGTAACCTCGCAAGCCTAATGATTTGGCAAGTCGAGAAGCGAAGGCCCGGTAGTAGACGCCTTTAACATGGCCGTAAATTGTAGCTGCGAGATAAGCTAATTCAGACATCTTAAATCCATTTAACCTCCGTCTGTGATTTCTTGAAAGGGACGCTTGCTCCTTTAGTCTGCTTTATTGCCATGATTAAATCGCTCTGGCGATAACCGGATCGAACCTGTCCAGACGGTTTAATCCAGCTCTTTTAGCTAATTCAATAGCCTCGAGGAATTCTTGTTTTAATAGTGGCCTGACTAATTGGGGTATCTGGAAAGCCTTATGGCAGGGGTGGTATTGAGCCATAACATTGACATAGCTGTTTCGAGAAATATCTTCAGCTATGAATTTTATTATCTCTTTTGTGCCAGCAAGCCCGTGGGGCAAGACCAGATGACGTATTAGCAGGCCACGGACAGCTACCCCATCTTCGTCAATCTGGAGGTCACCTACCTGGCGATGCATTTCCCTAAGGGCAGCTTGGTTGATGGTAGGATAGTTCTTTATGCCTGATAGCTCCTCAGCAATCTTTTCATCAGAATACTTCATGTCTGGCATATAAATGTCTACAATGCCATCCAGAATCTCTAGAGTTTCAGCAGAATCATAACCGCCAGAATTGTAGACCAGCGGCAACCTTAGGCCTAGATTTATGGCTATCTCCAGCCCCTCTAGGATCTGAGGAACCACATGGGTTGGCGAGACGAAGTTTATGTTGTGGCAACCTCTGGCCTGGAGGGCTAACATCATTCTGGCCAGCTCCTCCTTGGTGACTTCAGTCCCATCGCCAAGCTGGCTGATGCTGTAGTTCTGGCAAAAAAGGCATTTTAAGTTGCAATTGGTAAAGAAGATGGTTCCTGAGCCATATTTGCCGACCAGTGGTGCTTCCTCTCCGAAATGTGGTCCGTAGCTGGAAACTACCGCAAGCTTACCCGTATGACATTTGCCCGTCTCGTCAGCTAGTCGGTTAATGCCGCAATGGCGGGGACATACCTGGCAATTCTTCAATAGAGTCCTGGCTGTTTCTACCCGTTCAGCTAACTTGCCGCTGTGGTAAAGCTCTAGATAAGCTGCCATCTGGGTCATTCTTCAGGAGGTGCCGCTTTCTTACCTTTTTTAATCACTTCCACTTCTACTTGTGGCGTGATAATGGTCGTAGCTGGCTTTTTGGCTCCCTTCTTGGACTTCTTGCGTTCTCTCCATCTAAAGTCTCTAGTACCCATTTTAATTCCTCATGTCAATTTTATTTATATCAGGCAAGTAATAAAAAGTTTAGCAGAGGCCAGGTGCCTTGTAAAGGATTAACGAAATTTGCCATTGCCTTGCGGTTGGTGTATACTATACATCCTTGGAGGAGGTGGAATCGTGGAAAACAATTCCTTTCCTAAATGTTTAAAATGTAAGGTCGGTGATTTAGTGCCGCTATCTGATTTTGGTAGCCAAGGTGCGGCGATTCATTACAAGGCTTGGGTGTGCACCAATCCTGATTGCGGCTACAACATTAAAATCAGGAATGGCGACGTATATCTAAATGAGCCTATTTTTAGCGGAACAGGCCCTAGTCCTCGTTCACGCTTATAGCTCATAAATAGTCGCGTCACTTCCCTTGGGCTTTTGGGGTGATTGCTTTGTCCTTGT
Source organism: Chloroflexota bacterium (assembly GCA_026389735.1). The sequence goes on from JAPLHH010000110.1 coordinate 5,183, forward strand.
TGACGGGGCAGCTCCAGGAGAAGCTGGTTGATTTTTTCTTTCCGCGCCGCTGTGTTGGGTGTGGAAAGAAAGGGGATTTTCTGTGTGCCGGCTGCCGTCAAAAGCTACCTCGGCTTTTACGGCCATTTTGCAAGAAGTGCGGTAAACCTGAGTCAAGCGGCGGTTTATGTCCAGCTTGCTGGGGGCAACAGACTGAGATTGATGGCATTCGTTCTGTTTTTCGCTTCGAGGGAGCGGTACGCCAGGCTATCCATGAGTTGAAGTATCGTAATCTTAAGGCAATATCTGGTTGTCTGGCTATGTTGATGGCTAATTATCTTCAAGACAATCCGGTACACGGCGAAGTTTTGGTGCCTGTGCCTCTTCATCCTCGACGGTTGCGGGAGCGTGGTTACAATCAATCAAGTCTTCTGGCGGGGGAACTAGGCAAGCTGATAGCTCTGCCGGTGATTGATGATAGTTTATGTCGTCTCAAGGACAGTTTGCCTCAAGCCAGGACGACAACCGTTGAGAAGCGAAGAAGAAATGTGGCAAATGCTTTCGCTTGCCGGGATGAGAAACTGAGTGGTAGAAGTGTCATCTTGATTGATGATGTGTGTACCTCAGGAGCCACTTTAGAAGCTTGTGCTAAGGCTCTTAAGGCTGCTGGAGCTGTTTCAGCATGGGGCTTGACCTTAGCCAGAGAAATCTAGTAAGGGAGATTAGAACATGGAACTGCAAATTTTTGGTAAGAATGTGGAAATCTCACCAGCAATTGAAAATTACGTACAGAAAAAGATCGGTAAGTTAGATCGTTATTTGCCCAATATCACTGAGGCCAAGGTGGAAATAAGTGAAGAGAAGACGAAATCACATCAGCATCGCTTTACTGCCCAAGCTACTTTGAACAGCAAGGGTGTGCTGCTGAGGGGTGAGGAGAGGGGGGAAAATGTCAATGTAGCCGTTGATGCTGTGACTGAGGTATTGGCGCGTCAGATTGAGCGCTACAAGGGGAAGTTATATGAGAAGGGGCGTGGTGTTTCGCTAGCTCGCCAGTCGGCTGTTCCGGAAAGAACAGTTGCCAGTGAGGCATCTGAAGATTTGCCGAGCGTGGTTAGAGTTAAGCGCTTTGCGGTTAAGCCGATGTCAGTGGCTGAGGCGGTTGAACAAATGGAGCTTTTGGGGCATTCATTCTTCCTTTTTGTTAATGCTGAGAACGGTGCGCTGAGTTTGTTATACCGCCGTAATGATGGCAATTACGGGCTGATTGAGCCAGAGTTAGCTTAAGATTCATTGTGGAGGTGGTCATGGGGGAAGTTAATGAGATAACCGCCGGTAAGACAAAAGTCGTGTTGATTCAGGGTGATATTACCCGGCAAGCAACAGAAGCTATTGTTAATGCAGCCAATTCTGGTTTGAGGGGTGGGGGTGGTGTTGATGGTGCTATTCATCGGGCTGGTGGGCCAGCTATATTGGACGAATGTCGTCGAATTATCTCGCGAATAGGGCGTTTGGATACGGGTAAGGCGGTGATAACCACCGGAGGTAATCTGAAGGCGAAGTATGTGATACATACTGTAGGACCAGTGTGGCGGGGTGGTAATCGGGGTGAGGCTGAGCTTCTGGCTAGCGCTTACCGGGAGAGTTTGAAACTGGCCACTGAGCGCAAATTGGAAAGTATTTCCTTCCCATCCATAAGCACTGGTGTCTATGGCTATCCGGTAGCTGAGGCAGCTAAGGTAGCTTTAGATGCGGTGATTGCTTTTTTGCGTGATGAGCCGAGTTCTTTAGAGAAAGTATACTTTGTCCTCTATGATTCTAAGACCTATCAGTCCTATAGCGCAAAACTGGCTGAGATCGCAGGCTAAATGTGATTGGTTTATTAAGACGTTTGGCCAATCGTTAAAAGAGGGCAACGTGTTGGCTTTCGTGTTGTTTGATACATGTTTGGGTTGGATGGGGGTGGTGAGTTCGCCCAACGGACTCAGAATGGTTATTCTCCCTCAGAAATCTAAGGAAGCAGTGCTTTGCCAAGTTATGAATTATGGCTGCGCTGCTGAAGAGCAGGCTACTGCTTTGTTTGGCGATTTGCCGCATAGATTGAGGCGATATTTAGAGAGTGAACCTGTGGATTTCCCCGACAAGCTGGATTTGGTTGAGGCAACTCGTTTTCAGCAGAATGTGTGGCAGATAGTGCGAACGATACCTTACGGTGAGACCAGGAGTTATGGCTGGGTAGCCAATAAGTTAGATTCGCCCAAAGCAGCCAGGGGTGTGGGGCAAGCCTTGACTAGAAACCCACTGCCGATTGTGATCCCGTGCCATCGAGTAATTAGCAGCAATGGTAGTTTAGGTGGTTTTAGTGGTGGTGTGGAAATCAAAGAGTTCTTGCTCCATTTAGAACACGCTTCTTGAAAGCGGTTGTATTTTTGACAAGTGCGTCCTTCGCAAGGTATCTTTCACATCTGCGTGTCACCGGCAAAATATGAAAGGAGAACCGATGGAATACAGCCAGATATTATACGAGGTATCCAATAGAATTTTGACAATAACGCTCAACAGGCCGGAGAGATTAAATGTTTTCAGTCCGGTTATGTGCCAAGAACTCGTTGATGCTTTTGGCAGAGCTGATGCTGATGACGATGTGCGAGTTGTAATTGTGACTGGTGCTGGACGTGCTTTCTGCGCCGGGGCCGATTTGGATCCTAAGTCTGGAATTTTTGAAAGATACTCGGCTGAACGTCATGGTGACTCCGAAGCTTATAGAGACCTAGCTGGCTTGCTAACCTTGCAAATCTATGACCTGAAAAAGCCGGTAATCGCCGCTATTAACGGGCCGGCTGTTGGGGTGGGAATAACTATGACGCTAGCCATGGACATCCGGCTGGCGTCTGAAAATGCCAGGATTGGGTTTGTTTTCACCAGGCGAGGTGTAGTTGCTGAAGGGGCTAGCACGTGGTTTCTACCTCGCATTGTTGGTATGGGTAAAGCTGCGGAGTGGATTCTTACAGGCAGGGTGTTTGGAGCTCAAGAAGCGCTTGCTAATGGATTGGTGATTGAAGTATTGCCGCCAGATGCTTTAATTCCTCGGGCACGCGAAATCGCTTCAGAAATTGCCCATAATACCTCCGCGATTTCTGTGGCTCTTTGCCGCCAGCTTCTATGGAAAATGTTGGGGGCAGGCCATCCAATGGAAGCGCATAAGATCGATTCGAAGGCTTTTCGGTGGTCTCTTCAACAGCCGGATGCCCGCGAAGGCATCATGTCATTTCTTGAGAAAAGACCTCCGAATTTCACGATGAAACCCAGCACTGATATGCCTGACTTTTACCCGTGGTGGACTGACAGACCATTCACGTGGTAGCGAAGTCTCTTCAAATAGACAGTGTCTAAACTCTCTCCTTGAGAGTGAGTCCGCTTCTGGAACAAATCTACTGACCATCTTTTAGTCTTAAGCTGTTATCCCCCAGTATGCTATCTATTTCTTGTGCTAATTCAGGACAATAGCTGATGGTGTTTGACAGCCTCATATTGACTGTCTCTTCTGTGGTGACTATGGTGAGCAGGACACTGTCTTGTCCTGGATAGCGGGCGAGAATGTCCATGACCTGACTGAGGCGTGTTACATCTTCTTCAGTTTCGTCACTTTGGGTGATATTAATTGTTATTTTGCGTGGCAATGAAGGTTGTGTAGCTGGCTTGGTCTCCTGTCCCTCTTCACTATCTGGTTGGTATTGACGTACCCGATAGCAATTGACGTTTACCCTGTCGTCTCTCAACTTTACAGTACCTTCTACCAGAAGGATTTTGCCTTCTTGCCATACCTCTTTTGTCTGGTTGTAGACCTCAGACCAGGCGGTGACTTCGATGTTGCCGTCTAGGTCTTCTAGAGTGGCGATGACGAAAGGGCGTCTGTCCCTGGTATAAAGTTGGCGCATAGAGGTTACCATTCCAGCGATAATCACTTTTTCCCCGACCATTTCGGCGTCGATTCCACCACAGAGCGTAGTGGTAGCATTAACCAATTTTGGGGCTATCGAAGTGAGAGGGTGTTCGGAGAAATATACTCCCAGCAGTTCTCGTTCCCAGTCCAGTTTGTCTTTAAGAGGTACGTCAAGGTGGTTCAGATTCAAGTTGGGGAGTGGCGCCGGCACAGTGTCGCCCCAGAGGTCGAACATGCTGGCCTGGCCTGATTCTCTCAGTCGTTGTTCCCACTGGGCCAGGGATATGATTCGGTCTATATCCTGGAGGAGTGTTCCACGAGGAGTCAGGCAATCGAAGACTCCGGCTTTGATTAAGCTTTCTACAACCTTTTTGTTGATGCTGTGTAAATCAACGCGACGGCAGAAATCCTCGATGGATTTGAAAGGGCCGCCTTTTTCTCGAGCTAATATGATGGGTTCGATGGCTGCATAGCCGATATTTTTAATAGCGGTCAGGCTGAAGCGGATAGCTGCCTTACCATTTCCCTCCTCGATAGCAAAGCTGGCTTGGCTTTTATTAACGTCCGGAGGTAATACGGGGATACCCAGGCGGCGGCATTCAGCAACGGCTGAGGTAAGTCTGTCTGGATGAGCAGCATAGGTGTTTAAAAAAGCAGTCATGTACTCAACAGGGTAGTTGGCTTTAAGATAGGCTGTTTCGTAAGCGATTAGGGCGTAGCTCACGCTATGAGCTTTATTGAAGGCATAGCCAGCGAAAGGCTCGATCAAGGCAAAAATCTCAGCAGCTATTTCAGCAGACACCCCATTTTTGTTGGTGCCGTTTATGAAATTTTGCCGTTCTTTTTTCATTACTTCAGGGATTTTCTTCCCCATGGCTTTGCGGAAAATATCGGCTTGGCCTAAGCTATAGCCGGCTAAAGCCTGAACTATATGGAGCACCTGGTCTTGGTAAACGATGACTCCGTAAGTTTCCTCTAGAATCTTCTTGACGTCTGGATGAGGATAACGAATGGACTCAATGCCATGCTTTGCCTTGATGAAGGTTGGTATGTGCTCCATAGGTCCGGGACGGTAAAGAGCTACCATTGCTGCGATATCATTGAAGGTGGTGGGCTTAAGTTCCTTTATGTAGCGGCGCATACCAGCGCTTTCTAGTTGGAAGATACCGCTGGTTTCTCCAGAGGCGAGCAATTCAAAAGTTGCTGCGTCATTTAACGGGATATGCTGCAAGTCTATGGAGACATCACGATTTTCGGCGATGATTCCTCTGGCTTTGGCTAAGAGGGTGAGATTAGCCAGTCCAAGGAAATCCAGTTTGAGCAGCCCAAGGCGAGCGACGCTTTCCATGGAGAACTGGGTCATAGTTGCAGCCTGCCCACTATCTTTGGTGGCGCGTTGTAACGGCATATATTGCGTCAATGGCTCTCTGGATATGACTACTCCGGCGGCATGAGTGCTAGCATGGCGAGCTATCCCTTCTAGCTTCTTGGCAGTATCAACCAGATTTTGCACTGCGCTATCTTCGTGGTAAATATCGTACAGCTCTTTATTTTCAGCTAAAGCTTGGTCCAGGGTTATGTTCGGCCTGGGTGTAACAAGTCGAGCCACTCTGTCAACCTGGCTGTAAGGCATACCCAGAGCCCTGCCTACATCTCTTAGGGCGGCTCTGGCACCTAAAGTGCCGAAGGTGATAATTTGGGCTACATGGTCAGGGCCATATTTTTGGGTGACATAGGCTATCATCTCATCACGGCGGTCGTCTTGGAAATCTAAGTCGATGTCAGGCGGCTCGCGGCGCTCTATATTTAAGAAGCGTTCGAAGACCAACTTGTTAGGCAGTGGGTCGATGTTGGTGATGCCAAGGCAGTAAAGAGCCAGGCTTGCGGCAGCACTGCCTCGGACGCCGAAAAGGATGTTTTGTTTTTTGGCGAAGGAAATGAGGTCCCAGACAACGAGGAAATAGTCGGCAAATTGTGTTTGCTTGATGACTTCCAGTTCGTAAGCCAACCGCTGTTCAATTTCTGGGGTGGGCGATGGATAGCGTTGCTTTAGTCCTTGCCAGCAGAGTTCAGCCAGGTAATCATCGGCGGCTTTGCCTTTGGGTAAATCTACCCGAGGAAGATGTAGCCGACCAAACTCCAGCTCTAATTGGCACATATCGGCGACTCTTTGCGTGTTATCGAGAGCTTGGGGCAAGTCGGCGAACATATCTGCCATCTCCTCAGGACTTTTCAGATAGAAGAAATCGCCGGCCATCTTAAGTCTTTTTTCATCGTAAATTGAGGTATTAGTTTGAATACAAAGCAGCAATTCTTGACTAGCCGAGTCTTCTTTGTTGACGTAATGCACGTCATTGGTAGCCACTATGGGGATATTCAACTGGGAGGATAGAGAGAGCAGTCCTTTGTTGACCTGTTCTAGCTCAGGGATAGGATGTCTTTGAATTTCTAAGTAATAATCGCTGAAGGTCTCCTTATACCAACGGGCCTGGGTAGCAGCTTCTTCGAGGCGTCCTTCCAGAATTAGGCGGGGCAGCTCGCCGTGGGCGCAGGCAGATAATGCGATAAGGCCTTCATGGTGCTGGGCCAGAAGCTCTTTGTCTACCCTTGGCTTATAATAGAAGCCTTCAAGGTGAGCCTTGGTAATCAGCTGAACCAAGTTGTGATAACCTTGCTGATTTTTGGCAAGCAAGACCAAATGGTAGGAGTTCTTATCGCTGGCATTTCGACTCTGACGGTTGGTTTCAGCTACGTAAGTTTCACAGCCGATAATGGGCTTTACACCAGCTTCTTTAGCCGCTGTGTAAAAATCGATGACGCCATGCATGCTTCCATGGTCGGTGATGGCTAGGCTGGTCATGCCTAGTTCTTTGGCTTTGGCAATAACCTGGGGAATGCGGCATAAACCGTCAAGCAAGCTATACTCACTGTGGACGTGAAGATGGGTAAACATAAAGCTTTTTCTTAGGAGGTCTGTTTCTAATTATAGCACAGGGTTTTAGACAGGTGTCCTTGGGATTTTGGAAGTTATAAAAATTTTTTTGGTTTGACAACCCGGATGTATACCGACTATTATCGTTTGGGTTTTGGGCCATTTCTGTTTGTCACCCTGAGCGGAAGCGAGGGGTCTATAGATTCTTCGCTGCGCTCAGAATGACAGGCCAAGGGCTCAGAATGACAGAGAGGAAATGGCTCAGAATGATAGACAGAATTGCTAAAAGGTACTCCTGAAGGAGTGAAGTGAAGATTATTAAAAATGTGGTCTACTGGTTGTTTGTGTGTTGCTTGCCCGTGCTGCTTCTAACAAGCGCTATTTGTTGGGAGGTCAACGAGCTTAGGCTTTATGAATATGGCTTCGACAAATATGAAATAAGCCAGACCACTGGCATAGATAAGCTGGAGCTAAAGAGAGTAGCTCAACATTTAGTCGATTACTTCAATCTAAAGGTAAATACAGCCCAGGTTGTGGTTGGTAAGAGAGGTGAAGAGTTCAACCTGTTCAATGAGCGGGAGTTAGTTCATCTCCAGGATGTAAGAAGCTTGATTCAGTTGGACTATTTGGTTCAAAGGGGAGCTTTACTCCTACTAATCACCTGTGTCCTCGTGTTATTTTTTGGTTTCAGGGTTGGGTGGCGGATGCTGGTCAAAGGTTTATCCTGGGGAAGCTTGATTACTGTGGGCCTGATGGTTGTCCTGGCTCTTTGGGCGTTCTTTGGCTTCGAGAAGCTTTTTATTCTTTTCCACTTGGTCAGCTTTCCTAATGAGTACTGGATGCTTGACCCGGCCAGAGATTATCTAATTATGTTATTCCCCGAAGGATTTTTCTACGATGCAGCTCTGCTCGGTTTTGGGGCTGTTATGTTGGAAGCTTTGCTCCTTGGTGGTATTGCCTTAGGTATCTTGAAATTAAAGGCAGAAAAAAGGGAAAGAACTGACTAGTAAAATGGTATTTGGGAAGAACGGGGGCAGGCTATATGTTGCAGCTGCTGCAACTGGAAGAGGTACAGCCAGCACATGAGCCGGCAGTGCCAGCTATAGGGGTAGATTCGCCACCGCTGCCTTTGGAAAATGAGGCGAACCGAGAGAGGACTCGTTTAGCAGCATGCTGGCATCGAGGGCATGAAGCATCTTCGTTGGCTTTGCTTATAGAGCGTAACAGTTCAAACTTGCAATTACACTCAGGGCACAGATATTCATAAATAGGCATTTTGCCCTCCGAATAATAGTTTACCTGGCAATTGAGGCTGAGTCAAACTCCTAATTTGACAAAACCAAGACCTGTGCTTAAAGTGTCCGCAGTAAGGTGCTCTGGTTTTAGTCAAATGGTGCAGTATAAATAGAATAGGAAATGGCAGCAAGGCTGAGGCAGTTCGCTGCTCCTCCAGCCGAAGAGAAGAAAACTGCGGCGAGCTAATGATGCAGGCGTTTTACTCCCCAATCCAATTAAATACATTCTAACTTACCATTTATCTCTGTTTCTGCTCTTTTTGCAACGAAATTGTTTTCCCTTGTCATCCTCTGGTGAATTGCTTCGGGGAGTGTTATACTAGCAGCTAGTGTGATGAAGTCCTCAATTGACGAACTAGCCCGGAAACTTACTTCGTGGATTAAGGAGACGGTCTCACAAGCTGGGGGTAAAGGGGTGGTCGTAGGGATGAGCGGTGGAGTTGATTCCTCTGTGGCTGCAGTGTTATGTAAGCGTGCTTTTCCCAAGGCTATACTGGGAGTCATCATGCCTTGCCACAGCAGTAATATTGATAGAGAGCATGCGGAGCTTGTCGCTGCCAGGTTTCATATACCTGTTAAGGTTGTTATTCTTGATGAAGTGTTTGATATTTTGATTAAGGCTTTGCCGGGTGACGGTTATGATGCGGCGACAGGGAAGCTGGCGGAAAATAATGTCAAACCCAGGCTGCGGATGGTCACCCTCTATTATTTCGCCAACCGCCTCAATTACCTAGTAGTGGGTGCCAGTAATAGGAGTGAATTGTCGGTTGGCTATTTTACCAAGTATGGAGATGGCGGCTCGGACCTTATGCCTTTGGGCAGCCTGGTTAAAAGCCAGGTGCGAGATTTGGCCAGGTATTTGGATATTCCCCGAGAAATCATTGATAAGCCGCCTTCGGCAGGTTTGTGGGAGGGGCAGACGGATGAGGGGGAGTTGGGGCTGACCTATGTCGAGCTTGACCGTTACTTGATTACAGGTGAAGCTGAGAAGAAAATTAAAGAGAAGGTTGATTTTATGATAGGCAAACGCACACATAAACGCTGCCTCCCACCTATTCCGCCGCTATAAAATTATCACCTTGAGTGCAGGTTGTGCTGACATAATGCCTGTGTTATGATGCGCTTGACTGTTAGAGGAGGTAAGAGATGGCTTCAGAGAAAGAGAAGGCACTGGAACTGGCAATAAACCGTATTGAAAAGCAGTTTGGTGAAGGTTCGATTATGAAGCTCGGTGAGATCTCGGCGAGAATGGTAGCGGAAGCTATTCCGACCGGCTCGCTGAGTTTAGATTTAGCTTTAGGGATAGGTGGCATTCCTCGAGGACGTGTTACTGAGATTTTCGGTTCTGAAGCTTCAGGTAAGACCACTCTTGCTCAGCACATAATTGCTGAAGCGCAAAAGCTCGGTGGCATTGCTGTCTATGTAGATGCAGAGCATGCCCTTGACATCACCTACGCGGCTAATTGCGGGGTGAAAGTTGAAGACTTGCGCATATCCCAGCCTGACAATGGGGAGGAGGCTTTGGGGATTACAGAAGAGCTGGTAAGGAGCGGAGCTGTGGATGTGATAGTCATTGATAGCGTGGCCGCCTTAGTACCCCGGGCTGAGCTAGAGGGGGAGATGGGTGATATCCACGTGGCCTTGCAAGCGCGATTGATGTCTCAGGCATTGAGGAAACTGGTAGCGGTGATTGGCAAATCACACACTGCGGTGGTTTTTGTTAACCAGCTACGGGAAAAGGTGGGTATCATCTTCGGTAGTCCCGAGGTTACCCCCGGGGGTAGGGCATTGAAATTCTATAGCTCGGTGCGGATTGATCTAAGACGGATTGAATCTCTTAAACAAGGTTCTGAGGTGGTGGGCACCAGGGTCAGGGCTAAGGTAGTCAAAAATAAAATGGCGCCTCCTTTTCGGTCTGCCGAATTTGACATAATGTTTAAGCGTGGTAAGTATGGCATAAGTAAGGAAGGTGACATTATCGATTTAGGTGTTGCTCTGGGGATAGTAAAAAAGGCCGGTACCTTTTTCACTTACGGCGACCTAAAGTTGGGCCAGGGGCGAGAGAATGCTAGAGATTACCTATGGCAGCATGCTGACCTGGCTTCGAAGGTGGAACGCGAGATAAGGGCTGCGGCAATGTCTTTGCCGAGCCTGGGTGCTGAAACGAAGGAAGTTTCCGAGTGAGCTGAACTCTTCTGTGTACTTATCACCCAGAGCGAAGGGGAAAAGCTTGGATATAGAGGAGGTTCAAGTGGGGATGATTACGGCTCTGCGGGTGAACGACAGGAAAAAGCAAGTCAGTATCTTTATCGACGGCTCCTTTTTATTTTCCATCGGTGAGGAGATAGCAGTCATAGCTGGTCTCGAAGTTGGTCAGCACCTGTCGGCAGAGCAGATTGAAGAATTGAAGAAAGCTGACCTTTCCCACAATTGTTTTGGGGCCGCTTTGCACTATCTCGGCTATCGTCCTAGAAGTGAGGCTGAGGTAAGACAGAGGCTACATCGTCGAGGTTTCAATGATGAGGTGGTGGATAAAGTTATTATTGGGTTAAAGGAGCGTAGGCTGATTGATGATGTAGCTTTTGCCCAGTATTGGACGGACAATCGCCTGTCATTCAGGCCTCGAAGCCGAAGGTTAATAAGGCTTGAGTTGAGGCAAAAAGGCGTAGCTACTGAAACAGCTAATGAGGTGGCGGAGGACTTAGATGATGAACCTGCCGCTTATGAGGCAGGATTAAAGAAGGCACGTGTTCTGTCTGGTTTGGATTATCGTGAATTCCATCGCCATCTATCCGACCATCTTCGGCGGCGCGGCTTTGATTATGAGACTATTAGTTCTGCCGTGGCGCGTTTGTGGCAAGAGCGACAATCTGACTCTGTGTAATGTCCCTGAATAGGACATTTGTTTGACACCAGTTCGGCGAAAGATTACTATTATTACAGGGATAATTTAGAGGATTTCTACAGTATGTGGTGTTTTAGGAAAGTGAGGCAGTTAAATGTTTTCTACAGCGTTATACATTGTTGTAGTTGGGCTTGTTCTTATTTTAGGTCTACTCCTCGGCTATTTTGCCAGACAGATATTAGCCAACCAGCAGCTCCGTAGAACTCAAAATGAAGCCAAGCGATTACTGGAAGAGGCATCAGCTGCGAATGAAGATATGCTTCGAAGAGCCAGAGAGGAAGCGAACAAGGTCAGAGCTGCTGCCGAGGCTGATAGTCGCGAACGACGTTTTGAGTTGCAGGGACTGGAAAGGCGTTTTGCTCAGAAGGATGAGAAGCTAGAACACAAGCTGGAAGCTCTGGAGCGTCGCGAACGCGGTCTGGGTAATCGAGAGAGGGAAATCGAGGCGGTCAAAGCTCAGCTTGAAGAGATACGGGCTAAGCAGCTACAGCGACTCGAACTAATTTCAGGCATCTCAAGCGATGAAGCCAAGCAGGAATTGCTTCGGTCTATAGAGGGAGAGATTCGCGAGGAAGCATCACGTCGTGTTCGGGAATGGGAGTCCCGAATAAAGGGCGAAATTGATGATAAAGCCCGCGAAATTTTAGCCACCACCATCCAGCGCTGTGCCACCGACGTAGTTTCAGAGACGACAGTATCTGTTGTGCCTTTGCCCAGTGATGAGATGAAAGGGCGACTTATTGGCCGTGAAGGTCGCAACATCCGAGCTTTAGAGCAGGCTACTGGTGTGGATCTCATAATTGATGATACTCCGGAAGCAGTGACCATTTCTAGTTTTGACCCGATAAGGCGGGAGATAACCAGGGTGGCTTTGAATAATCTTATCCTCGATGGGCGTATTCATCCGGCTCGGATAGAAGAAGTGGTGGAGAAGGCTAAAAATGAGGTTGAGACTGTAGTTCGTAATGAGGGCGAACGTGCAATGCGTGAAGTTGGAGTAGTAGGGTTGCATCCCGAGTTGATTAGATTAATCGGCAGATTAAAATTTCGAAGTAGCTATGGGCAGAATGTATTAACCCATAGCCTTGAGGTTGCTCACTTTTCCGGAATGTTGGCAGCTGAGATCGGTGCTGATGTAGCGCTGGCTAAGAAAGCCGGCCTGCTTCATGATATCGGTAAAGCTGTGGGCCATGAAGTAGAAGGGCCCCATGCTTCGATAGGTGCTGATTTGGTTAAGCAGTGGGATAAATCAACTGAAGCGGCTCAAGCTATCGCTGAGCATCATGGCGAGGCCACAACGACTAGTGCTCTTGGTTTTATCGTTGCTACGGCTGATGCTATAAGTGGGTCGAGACTCGGAGCCCGGCGTGAGTCACTAGAGAAGTACTTGAAGCGTATCGAGGCTTTGGAAAGTGTGGCTAATAGTTTTCCCGGGGTTGAGAAGGCTTTTGCCATTCAAGCTGGGCGCGAAGTGCGCATTCTGGTTAAGCCAGAGCAAGTAGATGACCTTGGAGCTATGAGGCTGGCTCGGGATATAGTTAAGAAGATAGAGGATACTCTGGCGTATCCGGGGCAGATTAAAGTGACTGTGATGCGGGAGACCAGGGCGGTAGATTATGCCAAATAAGAACTAATCAATATAGGGAACAGTATTGCGTATATTAATGATAGGCGACGCAGTTGGCAGGCCTGGCAGAAGAGCAGTGCGGAAATTTCTACCAGGCCTGTGCCACGATTATGGGATTGGTCTTGTTATAGCAAACGGTGAGAACTCCGCTGGAGGCATTGGCATTACGCCAGACACGGCCAGAGAGCTTTTTGACTGCGGCATTGATGTGTTAACTACTGGGAATCATGTATGGGCTAAGAAGGAGATTATCCCTTTTTTGGATGGTGAGTTGCCCATTCTTCGCCCTTTGAATTTCCCGCCCGGTGCACCAGGCCGTGGTTTTCTGGAGGTAAAAGATGCCTTAATAGTCAATCTAATAGGACGCGTTTTTATTGGCGGATTTGATTGTCCTTTCAGGGCTATAGACTATTTGCTCTCGGAAATTAAGGCTGATAGTAAGGTTATAATTGTTGATTTTCATGCTGAAGCTACTTCGGAGAAGGTAGCTATGGGAAGGTATCTTGATGGTCGAGTGAGTGCGGTGCTCGGTACGCATACCCATGTAGGTACAGCAGATGCCTGTATTTTGCCTAAGGGTACTGCTTATGTTACTGATGTAGGGATGGTTGGTCCTGTGGATTCCGTCATCGGCGTCGATACTGAATCAGCAATTCGTAGTTTTCTTACCGGCATGCCTCATCGCTTTTTTGTAGGCGAAGGAACTGTCGCTTTTGATGCGGTGCTAGTCGATGTGGATGAGGCTACTGGAAAAGCTGTAAGCATACAGCGGATACAGCGAAGTGGAGATGATGAAGGCTGATCTGCATTTGCATACTACTGCCTCTGATGGGCGTCTGGAACCTAAGGAGATTGTCTCTCTGGCGGTAAAGGTCGGGCTTGACGTTATTGCTATTACCGACCATGACAGCATAGACGGCGTTACACCAGCTTTAGCTGCTGCAGAAGCTTTTCCTTCACTTATGGTTATACCTGGTGTGGAGATTAATACTGATGTTCCTCGTGGCGAGGTTCATGTTTTGGGCTATTTCATTGATTACACTGACCGGAAATTGGCTATTGCTTTACAGGGATTGCGCGATTCACGGCGGGAGCGGGCACAGCAGATGATTGCCAAGCTGAGCAAACTGGGCATGAATATTGAGTGGCAGCGAGTGCTTGAGCTAACCCAAGGCGGGTCTGTAGGCAGGCCTCACGTAGCGCAGGCTTTGTTCGAGAAAGGTTATGTTAGTTCCGAGAAAGAGGCTTTCGACAAATACATTGGCCATGATGGTCCTGCTTATGTGGAACGGTACAAATTGCTTCCGGTTGAAGCAGTTAAGCTGGTTACGGATGCTCAGGGCTTGCCTGTCTTGGCTCACCCGGCAGACATCGGTGATTTAAATGAGCTTGTTCCCAAGTTGAAGGCGGTTGGTCTAGTCGGCATCGAAGTTTACTATCGCGACTACAGTTCAGATGTTATCGCCGGGCTGCTGAAAGTCGCTAAGCAGCATGACCTTATCCCCACGGGCGGTACCGATTACCATGCCTTTGGTGATGGTTCAGAGGTCATGATTGGGGGAGCACTGGCTCCCGCTCAGTCTGTGGAGAGGCTGCTTGCCCTGGCTGACAAGCGTAGTTTAGAGCTGCTGAAACAGCGTTAAGTCCAAAGAAACTTATAAGAGGAGGAGCGAACAAATTTGGAGGCATTTCGTGAAATTTTCTGGAACATAGCTTTCGGGCCTCTTGTCTTGTACCTGTTGGGTGCAGCCGCTCTGGGAGTTTTTATTTATGCTATATACTGGCGCTTTCGCCTATGGGCGGTCGGTAAGCCTGATAAGAGATGGGATAAGCTAGGTAAAAGAATTTGGGATTTTATAGTTCTTGGGGTAATTGATGGCCTTTTTCATAGGCGATTCTTCCGCGAACCTTATCCTGGGATAATGCATTTTCTTATTTTTGCTGGTGCTGGTGTTCTGCTAGTTGGAACAGCTCTCGACGTTATAGACCATTATGTGTTTCATTTTATAAGCGGGAATGTTTATCTTGGCCTTAGTTTTGCGCTGGACATAGGTGGGGTAATGATGTTGGTTGGCGCTATCATGGCCGTGGTTCGCCGGTATATCCAGAAGCCGGAAAGGTTAAATACTGTGCTGGACAATTCCGTTGTTATAACTCTGATCTTTGTTGTTGTAATCACCGGCTTTTTTATCGAAGGCTTTCGCATGCTCACGGCCACCCCTGAAGGCTTGTCTCAGCCTGAATTTTACAGTCATCCAGAGTGGTCTAGATGGTCCTTTGGCGGCTATTTTATAGCCAGCCTGTTCGCTGGCTTGCCTGAAAGCGCCAGGTTAGCCTGGTACGTCGGCTTATGGTGGTTTCATGCTGCCTTGGCAGTGGGGGCTATTTTCTATGTGTGCCTTTCATTCGATAAGCTTACTCATATCATCGTGTCTCCGGTTAACGTCTTCTTCAGGTCATCTCGACCTAAGGGAGCTTTAGCGCCCATTAATATCGAGGAGGCCGAGACTTTCGGTGTGAGTAAAATAGAAGATTTCACTTGGAAGCAGCTCTTGGATCTGGATGCTTGTACTGACTGTGGTAGGTGTCAGGACAGATGCCCGGCTTATCTTACAGGCAAGCCTTTGTCTCCACGGAAGGTAATACAAGACCTTAAAGCTCATTTGGTGGATAGAAGTCATGCTCTGCTGGCCGCCAAAGCGGCTACCCCTGCTGATGGTGGTGGGGTTAAGGCTCTGATTGGAGAGGTGATACTTGAGGATGAGCTTTGGGCATGCACCACCTGCCGTGCTTGTCAGGAAATATGCCCCGTCTTTGTTGAGCATATCGATAAGATTGTTGACATGCGCCGCAACTTGGTCTTGGAACAAGCTAAGATACCCGAGACCGGTGAAGCTGTTTTGAGGTGCATTGAGGCCAGAGGCCATAGCTGCAGGGGAACTACCCTCACCCGGACTGACTGGACCAGTGGACTGGATATTAAGCTTTTATCTGAAGATAGCAATGTTGATTTTGTGTGTTACGTCGGTTGTGCCGCAGCTTTGGAAGACAGGAGTATGAAAATAGCTGTAGCTATGGGAAAGATATTGAAAGCTGCCGGTGTTAGTTTTGCTGTCCTTGGTCCGGAGGAGACCTGCTGCGGTGAGCCGGCCAGAAGGCTGGGTAACGAATACCTGTTCCAGATGCAGGCTACAAAGAATATCGAGCAATTTAAGAACTACAATGTAAAAAAGATAATCACCACCTGTCCGCATTGCTTTAACACTATTAAGAACGAGTATCCCCAGTTTGGTGGTGAATTTGAGGTTGTTCATCACACACAGTTTATCGCGGAACTGCTGAAGCAGGGTAAGATTAAGCCGGCCTTGATGAGCGACGGCAAGTTAACTTACCACGATTCTTGTTACTTGGGCAGGCACAATGATATCTATGAGGCTCCGAGACAGGTGTTGGCCAGCATCTCACCATCCCGGCTGCTGGAGATGAAGCGCATTCGGCGGAACGGATTTTGCTGTGGTGGTGGAGGTGGACGCTATTGGATGGAAGAGCGCATTGGCAAGCGGATCAGCGAGGAGCGCATTGAGCATGTGATTGAGACCAAAGCTGATATCGTGGCCACAGCCTGCCCTTATTGTTTGCAGATGTTCGAAGATGCTATTAAGGCGAAAGCGGTAGAGGGATCGCTTAAAGCTCTAGATATCGCTGAACTGCTGGCAGCACGACTTGATAAAGAGGCTACTAAGTAGGCCAAGGCTAGCTGCAAAAACAGAGTATGTTAAGGAGGTAATAAAATGTGGGATGCTTCGAAATGTAATCTTTGTGGTGACTGCCTGGTGAAGTGTCTCTATGTCAATTATGACAAAGACAGAGCTGTGGCTGAAATCAAGGCGCTCATGGAGGGCAAACAGGCTGAAATCTTAAGCCAGTGTGTCACCTGTTGTGCCTGCAGGGAATACTGCCCCACAGGAGCCGACCCCTATGACCTTATCTTGAGAGCGCAGGAGAAATATGGAGCCTTCCCTGTACCTGCAGAGGTGGTAGCTATGTTCGACCTCGGCGCTCAGATCCCGAGCGAGCTGATACCTGGCGACCCTGACAAACCTATCCTATCCCTTTGTATCATGGAGCGCCTGATACCAGAAGATACTCTCGATAGCCAGCTATTCAAAGGTATGACCATAGTCAAGGGAGGAGACTACTTTTGCTACATTGGCTATGTGCATGTTGGCAAAGAAAGCCCCATTGAGAAGAATGCCCGGAAATTCATTGATAAGATGGCTAGCCTGGGTAAGGAAATCGTATTTATACATGATGATTGCTATGCTATGGTGCACGCCAAGGTCAGGGACTATGGCATCACTGTTCCCTTCAAGTACATGCATATCTTCGAATACCTGCGCAATTATCTTAGAGACCACCGAAGTAGCGTTACCAGGCTAAACAGGAAGGTGGCTTACCAGCGTCCCTGTGCTTCGAGGTACACCCCGGACAAGGATGTCTTTCTTGATGAGATCTTGGAGCTCATTGGAGTGGAGCGAATGCGGCGGAAATATGACCGTGAGACAGCTCTCTGTTGTACAGGCCCGTTAATCAATGTCAACCGGGAGCGGGCTGTCAGTCTGCAGGCGAAGAATATTGACGATGCCATTGCCAGTGGTGCTCACGCCCTGGTTACCCTTTGTCCTATGTGCGACCGTGTGCTGAAGCGTCCGACCTCTGAGCGTGGTTTTAGCAAGATTTTCATAACTGACCTCTGCCGTATGGCTCTAGGTGAGAAGTCGTTTCCGGCATAGGTTGGCTGGTTTCAGCCATGCCTGGGATACTTTGGTGGATGGTGGGTTTTTAGTTAAGGCGGCACAATGTGAGCCAGGTCAGCAAGTGCCTGGTCAGAAGTCTGTATGCCTTGCGCAGCGCCGGTGGGCTTGGCATCCTTAAATGCAGGTCTGAAGCCCTCTTTTCTACCATTAGTTGAGAAGCTCAGCTATTTCTATAACCGCAACTCCGCAAGGTTCACTTACTTATCTCGGCGACGATAGGGAGATGGTCAGAGACAGTGCTTAATGGCACCTGAACATCTCCTACTCTGAGGTCGTATGATACCCAGATATAGTCTATCCTCTGGTGCGGATTGTCTGAGGCAAAAGTGTAGGCTAGTTTGGGGTCCATTTTTGCTGCGGCATCTCTGAGGTTAGCCCGGAACAACATAGCTATTTCGCGGTCGGTAGGTTCCGCGTTGAGGTCGCCTAGCAATATAGTGCTGCTCAATCCTGTCAAGAAGTCAAGGATGGTCTGAGATTGAAGCTGGCGGATGTCCGTCTGCCCCTCGAGATGGTGGAAATGGGTGTTGATGACCTTGATTTGCTGGCCGTTGCCCAGGTCTATCAGCGCTGCGATGAAGCCGCGTAGTATGAACAAATCACGAGGCGGCAAGTCATGTCTTGAATATGCCAGTATTGGGTAGCGGCTCAGTATGGCATTGCCCCAGAAGGGGTCTGCTGTTGGGTCAAAAACGTACGGCATGTGTAATCGCTGAGATAGCCACGCCAGCATGTCTACTCGGCCGCTGACTACCCAGCCTCTTGATACTTCTTGCAGGGCAACGATATCAGGATTATTGCGTTCAATAACTTGAGCGATTTCTTCCATATTCAGTTTTCCCTTTGCGTTAAAGCCATTGTGCAGGTTGTAGGTCATAATGCGGATGGGGAAACCCTGTCCAGTGACTGCTGCCGGTGCCCGCCAGGTGATTGCTCCGGCCAAGGGCAATACTAGGAGAATCAAGGCGAATATTGGTGCCAACCATAATTTTGGATCAACCTTTATCTCTTGTTGCCGGAAGATTAAGGCGCATATGGCGCAGGCTGCAATGATGCCCCCGGCTATGGGTTCCAGGGCGGTGTTGCTGTAGGGGAGGCTGATATCGTAGACAGCATAGTAGGCAAGTATGAGCACCAGGAACAGGACCATGCCAATGCCATTGGCAATCCAGACGCCGGAGCGCTGTGTTTTGCCTGTGCTGGTGGTGATGCCAATTAAAACCATCACGATAAGCGCCGATAGCAGCACTTGTCCGACTAGAAACATCAGGGCTATTAAGGCTGCTGGCTTTTGGTAGGCGAACATCAGAGCTGCAGTCAGGAAAATGCCGGTGACTAGTGCCCAGGGCCATAACATGCGCCGGGGCTTGCTCAGAAGCCAGGCAGCGACGGCCAGACCCGCTAGCTGGGCTAGAAGCGTCAGCCCGAAGTCTATTGGCAGCGGCCAACCGGTTAGCGCTGCCATACGTGGTATGTTCTGAAAAACTACCAGCTCCAGGAACAGGAAAGGTCCGATGGCTAGCCAGGTAAATGACCGCGCGATGGAAATTCCGTTGGTTTTGGTGGTGTGCGACTTTGCCGAGATGGTCTTGATTGTGGGTGTAATGCCTACGATGAGCGCCAGTTGGATAATTACCAGCAGCAGTGTTAGCAGCACTGGTAGCGGCTCCACCTGCCAGACGGTGTCGTACGTACCGAAGGCGCCGTTGATGGCAATATCCAGCGCCAGCCCGCCTAGAAGTCCTAAGGTGTAGCGGGAGATAGCGGGGCCACCGTGGAGTCGTGCATCTTCGAAGCAGGCCGGCAGAAAAATGACAAACAAAATTGTTCCGACTATTGCTAGGCTTAAATTAAAAAGCGGCTCACCCCACCAGACCTGCATAAATAATCTCATTGTACCCAGTCCGATGGCGGTGATTACTATTAGGCGGCGGTTACCTGCAAGCCGACCTAGTGGGCCAGCGAGAAAGCCGGTGAGGAAAATGAGGAACCCAATTATCCCAAGCTCCATTGCACCCCAGCCCATCCTGCCGCCGAGTGTCCAGAACATGCCTGGCACCAACACTCTGAGCACCTGCATGCCGAATAAGACCGTGAGTGCTGTAAGTGTTAACTCAGTCAATAGAGGTCGAACTGTTAACCATTCCGCAAATACGGATACTCTGTCTTTTTTTACAGCCTTAGCTCTACGCGGCATTGCATCTCCTTTTTGGCACAGCTTCTTGCTATAATGGGTGTTCTAGGCTCAGGCGGTCTTGTTTCCTGTACTTGTTGCTTTGGGAGCTTATGATACGGCTATGAAGTCTAGCTGTCAAGGATTTGGCGATATTGACAAACCACCAGAGTATGATTATATTAAAGGTTGAACACAAGAAATAAGCGTCAACGAATGATTTAATTTGGATTAGACAAGATGAGGGGTGAAACAAGGGCACTGGGATTGTTCTCTGTAACGGTTTCCAATGCCTTTTTTGACTCATGCTTTTTGTGGGGGATGACATCGCCGTAGTCGTAGTTTAATCGCTGGAATCACGTAAGGAGTGCATGGGGATGGCGCAAGGGGAGATTAAAGAGCGTACCGAGGCGCTGAAGCATGAGGGTGGTGAGGTTCGCCAAGCGGCCTTTGAGGTGTTGGTTAAGATTGGTGGCCCGGCTGTACCTGCCCTCATAGAGGCGCTCAAAGACGAAGATAGTGACGTGCGCCAAGTAGCTGCTTGGGCTTTAGTTAAGATCGGCGAACCTGCCGTACCTGCTCTTATCAGGGTGCTCAAGGATGGAAACGAGCGCAGTGATGTCCGTCAGATAGCCACCTGGGTCTTAACTAGGATTGGTGGGCTTGCCGTACCTGCCCTCGTCGAGGCTCTCAAGAGCCAGGATGAAGGCGTATATGAAACAGCCACCATTGCCGATGCTAAACCAGAGGAGATGACTATCGAGCAGGATGCCGAAGGGGCGGTTCTACCCAAGGCAAAGCTACGGGTGGAAGACCTTTTCAGGAAAGCGCAATCGAGAGATAGGGTAACTCGGCCTCATCGGATGTCTGTAGTTCCTTTTAGCATCAGTGGACTGAAAGTGACTCCGGCTCAAGCTCAGCCAGGAGAAATCGTAACCATTTCATTCAAAGCAATAAATAACAGTGATGTTGACAGTTATTACCCTGTTACCCTGAGGATAGGTGGTGTGGTGGTGGGTGCTGAGGTGGTGAGCCTGCCCCGAAGAACCACCTTACCCATGAGATTCACCACAGTCGGAACTGTGCCCGGTGATTACAAGGTAGAAGTCAATGACTCGGCTGGCAAATTCACCATCGTTGAGAAAGAAATTAAAGGTAAGATAAGAGAGCCGATGGTTCCAAAACCGGAGCCAAGCGTTTTAGAGGTTAGGAGTAAGGTGGGGGGAGCAGCAGTCGAGACGGATTTGCAGCGGAAGGAAACTCTAAATGTAAATGTTGTTCGGGAGTCAGGAGGAGTGCAGTCGGCCATCGACAAAGTGGCAGACTACATTGAATTCGGGCTCGATAAGGTGGGGGACGGAATAGTATTCCCCTTCAAGAAAATGGTTGATGCTTCTACCACAACATCCAAGACCGAGGATAAGAAAGCGAAAAGACGGAATTAGCCGCTTCGCTTGGAGATAACGCTCTCGCACCGCCTTAGTATCTTTTTGTATACTGCCTCGAGTCATATCCCTCCTTTTTCGGTAACAATAATCATGAGGCAATTCGGGGTATTCTATTCTGCTTTGGGTGGGTGTAGGCTCCCATTAAGTGCATGTATAATTGCTGATAAGATTCGCATGTATGTAGGGGATGCATGAGGTACTATAAAGTAAGCTACGTATCGTATTGGCTCCCGAGGTAGGATTCGAACCTACGACCAAGCGGCCGCGGGCTCAGGGCAGGCCGTCTACAAGATACTGTGGCGGGGGCGGTCGGTGGGAGTAGAAGACTCTGGCGAGGTAGCTTATAAACGGTAAGTTACTGGGGATAAATCGAACTTCTCATAGTTCAAGTTCTATAGACTCTTCGACATATCGAATACCGGTTGGTGAGATTGTAATAATATGGTTCTTCTCATCATATTCTACTAATCGGTCGGCATGTAACTTCCGCAGTATGTCTCTACGATATACAGATGCATTGGAGTGTTCGACCCATGAGACTAGGTCGACTTCAGGAACACCGCCCTGTTGTTGGTAAAGCAAGACAAGTGTTTTATCCTTCATTGTTAAGTCCGTTTTTAGAACTCGATTTTTGTTACCAATTTGCCAAATAATAGGGATGGTTCTATCAACAAGAGTATCGACAATGTCGGTCGCTGTTTGAGTATCAATGTCATGGAATATACGAATAATCTCAGAAAGAAGCCATTTGCTCATATATAAGACAGCAATGGCATCCATATGATTAGGGTTGACGTCACCTCCAGAGTGACCAACACCCCGATTGCTCCGCACTTCGTAGAGTGCAATCAACATCCGGGGTATCTGAATACGAATTGACCGATTAAAGGACGAACCTGCCTGCTCAAATGCACGACAGGCATCAACCATATTGGCGGGTTTGAAAGGAGTCGGAGAGAAAGAACCATCTATATATCCTTTCAGAATTGTATAAATCACCTCGCAGAGCTTACCGCCATTAAGTTCTGAAGGTTCCCATCGACGTTCTCGGAAGTTTCGCGTAATCTCTCCAAAAGAATTGAAAAGAGGTTCTCTCAGCCCGGGCGGTATTGAAGGAAGGAGAGATGATGGATCTATCGTAGAGCCCACTATTTAGTCGCCTTCTTTTTTCTGGGAAGGTCATGTTCAATTAGATTATATCCACCTACAGCAACCTTTATATCTGACGTATCGGCTGTATCAAGCCAGCCTTTCTGGCTAGCGGTCCAATAAAGTACACCCGCTAAATCAGGTGGAAGCCGCCAACCTATGTGCTTGAAGCAAGTGAACACATGGTTGACACTTACTGAGCCTTTGAGTTCATTTATTATATAGTAGGTGCAGGCTACGCATTTCTCCGGAATTGATGAAGGCGATTTCTCATTGACAAAATCTGCAAATGACTTCTTTCCAGTTGGCTTTAGGTTTAGATCCTTAACAATGCTTAGGGCTGGCTTGGGTTTGGAGGTTTTCTTTCGTGAGGTGCCGACCTTTTTAGAAACCTCTTTACCACTATCTATTGGAACAGCTTGTGGCGTTGGTGAAAACTTTTCCCACGCCCATTTAAGAATTCTAAGACGGGTAGACGGGTCAGAAACCCCCGAAAGGGCTTCATCTATTGCTTTAATTGCATCAAGTTCAGATACCTCTACCATATTATTCCCGCTCCTTTGCTTATCTTTATCAATCTAATCTCTTTCTGCAATCTGAGGGATGACTTAAGATTCCCTGAAGACAGTTAAAGCTACAGTCGCCCCCAGTGATTCCATAATCAACACGGGAAACACTCCCACCACTTGGTTAAGGACGACCAGCGCCGTCGCGACGTCATTGTGTAAGAGCAACGTTAATAGAGGCATGAGTAACCCAGCCACGCCAAGGCCGAAACCAAAAGGGTTGAAGCCGACCAGCTTCAAGAAAACCACCCCAAGGAAACCACCTATCAAAGCCGCAATTAGTATGTCCATTGCAAGACAATTTAACATAAATTTGATGAATTGTCAAGTACGACCATTGGTAGATTCTGGAACTGGCGAAATTTGGCAACTTGAATTTAAGAAGGTGGCTCCCGAGG
>JAPLHH010000040.1 GCA_026389735.1 Chloroflexota bacterium
GCAAACAGTTTCTCCTGTGACGAGATTGATGAAATATCTGTGGAATCTCAAATCATCGGTCAGTTCCGGGTGGAAGGCGCAGGCAAGCAGCTTGCCTTGCCTGACGGCCACCGGTCTGCCATTTAATTGACATAGTATCTCAACACCGCGTTCGGCTTTTTCGATTATCGGAGCTCGGATGAAGATGCCGTGGAAGGTCCCATTGCCCAGAGCTGCTATCTGCAGGTCGGCCTCAAAGCTGTCCACCTGTCTGCCGAAGGCATTGCGTTTTACCTCGATATCCATGACGCCGATGGGCTCCATTTCTAGATTGGGTACTTTCTTGGACAGAAGTACCAGGCCGGCACAGGTTCCAAACAGTGGGAAGCCTTGGTTGGCGAGCTTGCGTATCGGCTCCGTCAGTCCGTAGTCAGACAGCAGTTTGCTGATCGTGGTACTTTCTCCACCCGGGATTACCAGTGCGTCCAGTCCATCGAGCTCTGAGGGCAAGCGGACGGGGACAGCTTCTACGTTTAAAGC
Source organism: Chloroflexota bacterium (assembly GCA_026389735.1). Next base: position 520 of record JAPLHH010000040.1, read on the forward strand.
GGATAGCATTCCTATATGTTCAGTCACAGCTCCTTGCAGAGCCAGGACACCAATTCTCACTCTACCAGCCTCTGGTGGCCAATAATTCTTCCGGCGGGATGGTCTTTATGTCCAGCCCGGGCATGGCTGTGCCCAGGGCTTTGGATACCTCGGCGATGATTGCCGGGTCGCGGTAATGTGTAGTGGCTTTGACGATGGCTTTAGCTCTTGACGCCGGGTCGCTGGACTTGAAAATCCCTGAGCCGACGAAGACGCCCTCGGCACCCAGTTGCATCATCAGCGCGGCATCGGCCGGTGTAGCTACACCGCCAGCGGCGAAATTGACCACCGGTAGTTTTCCCGTTTTGTTTATTTCCAGCACCAGTTCGAGAGAAGCGCCCAGGTTTTTGGCTTCGGTGGTAAGCTCGTCTACAGGCATACCCTGGAGCCTGCGGATGCCATCCTGAACTGCCCGCATGTGTCTTACGGCTTCAACGATGTTGCCGCTGCCGGCCTCACCTTTGGTGCGAATCATGGCGGCGCCTTCAGCGATGCGGCGCAGGGCTTCGCCTAAATCGCGGCAGCCGCAGACGAAGGGGAGCTTGAAATCGTGTTTCCAGATGTGGTGGCTTTCATCGGCCGGTGTCAGCACCTCAGATTCGTCAATGAAGTCAACCCCCAGCGCTTCCAGCACTTGAGCCTCGACAAAATGCCCGATGCGGCATTTAGCCATCACCGGGATGCTTACCGCTTCCATTATGGCGGTGATTATCGTCGGGTCAGCCATACGGGCAACACCACCGGCAGCCCGGATGTCCGCCGGTACCCGCTCCAGTGCCATTACAGCACAGGCCCCAGCGTCTTCGGCGATCTTGGCATGCTCCGGTGTGACCACATCCATGATGACACCGCCCTTCAGCATCTGGGCTAAGCCTGATTTAACTTTCCAAGTACCTGTGTCCATCTTCCCCCGTTTACATAAGTAGTGTTTTTAATATTTTACACTGGTTCGGTCTCGGTAGCAAATACACTTAGCGAAAGCCTTTGGTAAGTCCAACCTGTCATTGCGAGCCGAAGGCGAAGCAATCGCAGAGATTGCCACGTCGCTATGCTCCTCGCAATGACAATAAACATTACCGTTAGCTGCCCTTTTTCAACTCCTCGATTTCCTTTAATGAAATTATAGCATCTATGGTCGGTAAAATGACAACGTGCGGCTTGTACTTAATCATGTAGCGCGACCTTTTAAGGTCGCTTTGGGTGGAGTTTGGTGAGGCTTTAGCCCCGCCGCAGCGACCTTAAATGTCATTAACCAAACATATTGACGTTCAGCAAAAGATAAAAACGTTTTGCCTTGGGTGGATTGGAGCATCGGCTCCAATCGTGCCTGGAGCGGATGCTCTAGGCATACCCCTTATGCCATTATGCGACATGTTAATCGGGCAATAACCATAAGAGGCGCAGCTACATCGTCTGAGGGGAATCTATCGGTGCTAAGGCGAATCTCGGGGCATTATACCAACTTATGCTATAATCTTGAGTGTGAAAATCCTGGGAATTGAGACCTCGTGCGATGAAACGGCGGCGGCGGTGGTTGAGGATGGGGCTAATATCCTGTCAAACGTCGTCGCCTCTCAGGTGGATATACATAGTCGCTATGGTGGGATTGTCCCCGAGGTAGCCTCGAGGCAGCACCTGATTACAGTTTTGCCGGTGGTGGAAAGCGCTATGGCTGAGGCGAAAGCCACCTGGCAGGATATAGATGCCATTGCCGTAACCATAGGTCCTGGTCTGGCCGGCTCGTTGCTGGTCGGGGTAAATGTGGCTAAAGCGGTGGCTCTAGCCCAGGACTTGCCACTCATCGGCATCAATCATCTTGAAGGCCATATCTACGCCAACTGGCTAAGCGGGGATAAGCCCGTTTTCCCTTGCCTTTGCCTTATTGTTTCTGGGGGGCATAGCGATTTGGTAATGATGAAAGGACACGGGCAGTTCCAAAGGCTGGGGCGGACACGAGACGATGCTGCCGGCGAGGCCTTCGATAAAGCAGCTAGGATTTTGGGCCTGGGTTATCCCGGCGGCCCAGCTATAGAGGCAACAGCCAAGGACAGGGTGCCATCATTTCCTTTGCCACGGGCATGGCTTAAGGGCAGTGACGATTTCAGCTTCAGCGGGTTGAAAACAGCTCTTCTCCATTTGGTCAGGGACAACGATTTCTCGGACCCTTCCCGGGTAGCCGAGGCAGCGGCTAGCTTTCAGCAGGCGGTGGTTGATGTCCTGGCTAAGAAGGCAATACAAGCTGCTGAAAGGCTGGGCGTCAAGCAGATATTGTTGGCCGGCGGTGTGGCAGCCAACAAGGCCCTTCGTGACTACTTTATTTTTAATTCGCCGGTGCCGGTGCTCATGCCGCCTCCGGGCTTGTGTACCGATAACGCAGCTATGATTGCCACCTGCGGCTATTATCACTACCAGTTGGGCAAAATCGATGGCTATGATATCGATGTCATACCGAGCCTCAGCTTCGGTTAAAAGCTACCGGACACACGGTACAGTTTCGGAGACGGCAATAGGTCTTGAAGATATGAATCAGCCCCTGCTGCTGGCAGGCAGAAAGGCGGGTATCTGGCTTGAGAAGTAGCTGCTGTTTCATATGCCGAGTTAATTCGTTGTCTTCCGACCTGGGATAGCGGCGGTAAATCTCAGCAGTTTTTTTCTTTAACTTCAGGTCAGAGCTTATCTCACCCCAAACACAGGCGAAGGGCAATATAGCATTTATAACTATTTCTGAGGCTTTTTCTCGGCCGAGAAGAGCCGAGCTTCGCTTCTTAACAATACCGAAGTCAAAGTGGTTCCTCCAGTAAGCTTGACCGGCGATGACCAAGCCGTTTTCCAGCCAGCGATGTTCAGTTTTTGGGGGTGCTTTCTTTACCAGATGCAATATACCGTGGAGCAGCCCCCGTCGGCAATACCGGTCTATGAGATAGCTTAGGGCGATGAGGCGGCGGGTGGGGAAGTTGTCAGGCCGCACTCGGAAAAAGCACCAGTCAGCTTCATTCATGGTTTCGGTTATATCGGTGGATTGCCATATCCTTTCTAACTTGTCTATCTCTTCGTCTCCAGCCAGTTTGAGTTGCAATCTCGGCCGCTGGGAAGGCAATAGTCCGGCAGTGCCTAAGATCAAAGCCCGTCTGATGGCTTCAGGCTCGATTTTTTCTAAGAAGCTAATGGGTAACCTATTGACAAGATCTTCGCAGGGTTCGGCGTTTTGAGCATAGCCCAGGGCTCTGGCTATGCCAAGAAACAGCACCTGCCCCGTCTCTTCTTTCTCCAGAGCTTGGCGGAACAAAGCTGCTTTAGCCGCGAACCTTTCCTCCCCGGTAAGGGTAAGCAGTTTGTTCAAACTGTCTGAATTTGAATGTCCTTTGGCTTCAGGACAGGAAAATGAGGAATTTCCCGATAGATCGAGGTGCTGATTTAGCTCATCCGAAGGATGGCCGAGGAAGGGGCTCAGGCAGATTGTGGGCACGGCTTTGCCGTTCTGGAGCATGGCTGGAGATTGGTTATCGCGCCACCATACGACGTGTAAAGCTATATTGTTGTATTTTGGGTCTCGGTGATGACCATGGCTGTACCACTGGCTGGACTTAACATGAATCTCGACGTCCCCACTAATTATTTTGTTGCTAATGGCAAAAACGGCGTCCTTAAAATCACAGCCACTGGTCTGGCTAGCTCTGCCCGGGTAGATTGTCTGAAATAGCTCACCGCTATCGGTAACCAGGTTGGTTGCCAGCCGGCATTGCCAGATGCGAGCGATGAGCTTTTCCGAAACCTGTGTCTTCATTTTCTTTTTACACGTTTGCGTGTAGTCACAGACAAAAAATTAATCCTGGACGGACTGGCTGGCTTTAGATGGCACCCAGGTTCGCTTTTCGTCGATGATGTGCTCTATTTGCCAGCCCCTTCTTTCTAGTTCAGAGGTGATAAAGCGGCGATGACATCGCCACGGCAGCCTTTCGGCACAGAGTATGACGCTGCTTTTTTCCGAGGCGGTTTTATCTACAATGTTTATCCCTGTCTCGAAGTCCGGGGTAGTGGTGAAAGCCTTGTAGCCGCCGCTCCGGTAGCCGCCCAGTTTGTCCCCCAGGTGCAAATAGTCAATGTGTAGTTCCGCCAATAATTGTTTCAGGGCCTGTTGCTTGAAATGCTCGATGCGGCTGGTGGGGAAGCGGCGGACATCTATAACCATTTCGATGCCATGACTCCGGAGCAGCTCGGAAAACTCTGCCCTTGACCGGGTGCTGGTTCCTAAACTGTGAACTTGGCTATGCTGTTTCATCCCTTTGAGTAAGCCGCAGCAGCCTACTTTGACCTGGTGCACTTCACTCCGTTGGTTGTTTCTTTTTGGCTGCCTCATATTTGAAGCCGGAGCGCTCGGCAACCAAGGTAAGCAGGGTGGACGCAGTTCCCCGGGGCTTATACATCCCGGTTTCCCATTCGCTGATCGTCTGCTGGCGGGTGCCTAACTCATCAGCCAGTTTAGCTTGGGTTAGCCTCAAATGTTGACGCAATGCGTGAATGCGTCGGCCATCCCAGTCAATTTTCTTGCGCTTCTGAGCCACCTTACCTAATATTTTACACGGTATAGCGTAAAGATTCAAGGAGCATGGCGTTGAATATCAATAGTTGGCCTGAAAAGAATAAAAGTGAATAGGCTGATATAATAGACACCGCGCTTAGGCGGTACTTAAACAAAGACAATAGGAAAGCTAAAATGCCGATCTATGAATACAGGGCGACTGGAAAAGGCTGTAGATATTGCCGAGATGGGTTCGAAATCAGGCAAAGCATAGATGCAAAACCTCTCACCGAGTGCCCTAAGTGTCAGGCACCGGTCAGGAAGCTGGTATCACGGTTTCGGGCATGTGTCAGTGAAACCCCCGATGAGGTAGTCGAAACAGAAAGGAAAATACGCGACCATGAGGAAGAAGGGAGGTGGAGCCATGCAGCTGAACTTGCTGATAAAGCCGGGCTAGAAGACAGGGCTAGGGAGAATTACAAAAAGGCCGGATATGAAATGTAATGGTGAGACGGAATTTTAAAAAATTAGTAATTCTGTCCACATAACCCCTTTACAAAAAAATCTAATTATGCTAATATAATTAGCAGTCTTAGCCAGAGAGTGCTAAAATCTAATAAAAAAGGAGGTAAAGATGGCGGCTAAACTTAAACCTTTGGGAGACACGCAAAAAAAGAAGGGCAAACCATATCCTTCTATTGGGGTAAAGATGGCGGTTAAACTTGAGCCTTTAGGAGACAGAGTGGTGGTGAAACCGATGCCCAAAGAGGAGGTTACCAAGGGCGGCATTGTGATACCGGACACCGCTAAGGAGAAGCCTCAGGAGGGCAAGGTCATCGCTGTCGGTCCCGGCAGGATGACCGACGATGGGAAGCGGTTGGCTATGGATGTGAAGGTCGGTGATATAGTGATTTACGCCAAATATGGCGGCACCGAGATAAAGGAAAACGATGAGGAACTTATTATCCTCAGGGAAAGCGACATTTTGGCTAAAAAGAGCTCTAAAACAGTAATGGCAAATAGACCTATCAGTAGAATTTCAAAGAGGTGATTAAGAAGAGTCTATCAATATAAACAGGAGGTTTTAAAAGATGGCAAAACAAATTCTTTATGGTGAAGAGGCAAGGCGAGCCTTAAAAGCCGGCATTGACGCCCTGGCTAATGCGGTTAAGGTCACCCTGGGGCCGCGGGGACGCCCCGTAGCCCTGGACAGGAAGTTCGGCGCGCCTACCGTTATTAATGATGGTGTTTCCATAGCCAAGGACATCGAGCTTCCCGACCCGTTCGAGAATATGGGAGCGCAACTGGTCAAGGAAGCAGCAATTAAGACAAATGACAAGTGCGGCGATGGCACCACTACAGCTACTGTGCTGGCTCAGGCAATTGTTACTGGCGGCTTCAAGAACATAGCTGCCGG